>JAGBXG010000030.1 GCA_017629415.1 Pseudomonadota bacterium
AAAGAAGTTTATGTGGCCAAAGGTGATACGGTCAAATGCGGTCAGGTGATTGGTCTGATGGGCACGACAGGATGTTCGACGGGACAGCACCTGCATTTTATGGTTTATGATCCCTATTCGACGCACAAGAATCCGATGAATTATGTGACGAAAGGCGATTATACATGCCCTGTGACCTGTACGCCGAGTACAGAAGTCTGTGACGGCAAAGACAATGACTGCGATGGTACAGTTGACGAAGATGGTGTCTGTGAACCGACATACGATCCGATGTATCAGTCGATGATATATGATTCGCAGAACACGGATGTGAATGGCGATGGTACGGCAGATATTTGTGCGCGTGGTTATTCTGGGATTTACTGTGCTTTTACCAAGAACGGCAGTTACAGTGCGCATTCACTTGTCGTAGATATGAGCGATGCCAATGGCTGGAATGATGTGTCGAACTATGCGACCATCAAATTTGCGGATGTCAATGGCGATGGTAAGGCAGATATTTGTGCCAGAGCCAATGCCGGCATCATGTGTTGGACGTCCAAAGGCAACGGCTTTAACGGTGCCGGTGCCACGCATGCGATGGCTGATGGTGATGGTTATAATGATGTCAAGTATTATTCGACAATTCGTTTTGGAGATATCAACGGTGACGGCAAAGACGATCTTTGTGCCAGATTTAAAGATGGTTTCCGTTGTTATCCGTCAACCGGAACCGGCTGGGGAAGTGCCATCAATCTTGGGGATATGGCTGACAGCAGCGGCTGGGGCAATCCTGAGTACTATTCGACGATTCGCATGGCCGATGTCAATGGCGATGGCAAGGTCGATGTCTGCGGCCGAGGCAGTGCGGGGTTCCGCTGCTGGATTTCGAGCGGCACTTCATTTTCTGAGCTGAAAACGCCGGTGGCTTGGAATAACGATGCCAAATGGAATACCCCCAAGTATTACGCCACCATTCGCATGGCTGATATTAACGGCGATCATAAAGCAGATGTCTGTGGTCGTGATGCTGACGGTATTGTTTGTCATCTTTCAAACGGCACGGGATTTGGCAGTGCCGTGCGCGGTCCCGGTCTGACCGATGACAGCGGCTGGGGCGATTATGACAATTATTCCACCATGCATATGGGCGATATCAACGGCGACGGCAAAGATGATTTATGCATTCGCGCCAATGCCAAGATGGGATGCTACATGTCAACGGGCAGCGGTTTCAGCACGCACTACGCCATTGATGAAATGAGCGATGCCAATGGCTGGAACAAGCCTGCACAATACCGCACAATTCGCGTGGGCGATGTCAATGGCGATGGCAAAATGGATGTCTGCGGCCGTGCGGCCAGCGGTGTGCGCTGCTTTATCTTCAACGGCAGCGGTTTTACAGCTGCCAATGGGCCTGAATTTTCAGATGCCGGCGGCTGGAATGTGCCCCAGTATTATTCCACGCTTCGCGTGGGCGGACCGCTTGTCAAAACATGCTCGTTACAAAAAGAAGTTTGCGACAGCAAAGACAATAACTGTAACGGAAAAACCGATGAAAACAATGTCTGCTGCTCGCCAAGCACCGAAGTTTGCGACGGCAAAGACAACGACTGTGATGGCCAGGTCGATGAAGGCGGTATCTGCTGTACGCCCAGCACCGAAGTTTGCGACGGCAAAGACAATGACTGCGACGGCCAGGTCGATGAAGGTGGTGTCTGTGTCACTTGCGAACCTTCAACGGAAATCTGTGACGGCATAGATAACGACTGTGACGGCAAAGTCGATGAAGACGATGTCTGCTGTACGCCCAGCACCGAAGTCTGCGACGGCAAAGACAATGACTGCGATGGTCTGGTCGACGAAGGCGATGTCTGTGTTGTGCCGGATGACTGCGAACCTTCTGACGAAGTTTGTGACGGCAAAGACAACGATTGCGACGGAAAAGTTGATGAAGACGATGTCTGCTGCGAACCTTCTGACGAAGTTTGCGACGGCAAAGACAACGACTGCGATGATGAAGTCGACGAAGGCGATGTCTGTGTCGTGCCGGATGACTGCGAACCCTCTGACGAAATCTGCGACGAAAAAGACAACGATTGCGACGGCCAGGTCGATGAAGACAATGTTTGCTGCGAACCTTCTGACGAAGTCTGTGATGGCAAGGACAACGATTGCAACGGCCAGGTCGATGAAGGCGATGTCTGTGTCGTGCCCGATGATTGCATCCCCGAAACCGAGATTTGCGACACTGTCGATAATGACTGCGACGGCCAGGTTGATGAAGGTGGCATTTGCGGCGGCGTGACCAATCCCAACGTCGATTTTGCAGCCGTTGAAAGTTGCAGTGCGGCCCCGATGAGCCAAGCACCGCATCACGTTTTCGGTATATTCTCTCTGCTGGCAATGTTGGGCCTTGCTCTGAGACGCAGAAGCTAACCTGTTGAGTTTTATGTGGGGCGTGTTATTGACATACGCACGCCTGACGCGGCTATGGGCTTTTGAGCCCATACGCCGCGTTTTTTTACGGCTTGGCGCTTACTTGTGGCTCAAATACGAGGAATGAAGATGGGTTTATCTGAAGAATATAAACGTGCCAATGGCCTGACTCCAGAAGCCATTGCAGACACAATGCTGGGATTTTATGCGCGCGTGGAGGCGCAGATGGCATCAGTTGAGGCGGCTTTGGCCAAATCCGGTCTGCGTTTGCGATGTCAAAAGGGGTGTTCCGGGTGCTGCCGTGACGGTCTGACCATGTCTGCAGCAGAAGCGGCTGTCATACACAAGCTGTATCCCGATATTGGCCATGCACAGCCGCATGAACCTGGTGCTTGTCCATTTTTAGATGCGCATGGCGCATGCCGGATTTATGAGGCTCGTCCTTATATTTGCCGTACGCATGGTTTGCCCATGCGCTGGTTTGAAGAAGCCGGCGATATCGAAGTCGGTGAAACCACCGAAATCGCTTGCGAAGTTGACGATGAAGATGAAGTTGAAGTTCGGGATATATGCGAATTCAATGCCGAAACAATTGATGTTCTTGAGCTTTCGCCGGAACAATGCTGGAACGTTGGAGTGGCGGAAACACAGCTGGCACTCATGAATATGTGTGTGTATGGCGAACAGGCAGAACGCGTGTCCATGCGCTCATTTTTTGAAAATTGACTTTTCACTATTGGGCAATTGGATTAAAATTTCATAGGTCTGTAGGGAATTTGTCTCTGCTCGAAATCATTTTTAATTTTTGCAAAGGCTGACATTTAAACAATTTTGGTTTGTCAGCCTCATGAAGTACCATGCCGTCAGTCCCTGTTATTGGCGATACGCTTGTTTATCGTTATTACATTGAAGAAATCTTGGATGCCGAAGGTGAGACGGCAGTTTTAAAGTGTTTTGATTCCCGTTTGGATGTTCCCCAGGTCATTAAGATGCTGATTGGGGATCATCTTGCACCGGATTGGAACGCGAGATGTAAACGATTCGTCGAAGCTTTTCGATGTCAGGCACGTTTGACACACCCGAATATTGTGCGTGTGGCAAACATCGAAACTCGTGATGAATGGGTATTTTCTGTGATGGAAGAGCTGCAGGGCATGACGCTTGAGCAGTATGCCGATATCCATCAATTGATGCCCAAAGATGTGATTGCATTATTCATCGGCATTATGGATGCCCTTTCTCTTGCCCATCACCACGAAATTCTTCACATGGGACTTTCTCCTCGCAATGTCATACTCAACGAGCAAGGAAATCGTTTTTCGCCTCGAATCATTAATTTTGGTGTGATTCGTCAATCTGAAAAATTAAATCCGATATCTCATTTGCCCTACTTGGCACCTGAGCAACTGTTGGAATATGAGAATGCGATGGAAGCATCTGATGTGTATGCCATCTGCGCATCGATGTACTATGTATTCGCCGGTGAACCGCCTGTTGTTTTTGAAACACATGCAGAATATGTGGATTTCTTTTGTTCTGTACCTGGAATCACAGAGTTTCCGGAATCCATTCCTGAAGAATTTGTGCCGTTGCTTAAGAAGGGATTACGCGCTAATCCCACGGAAAGATATGCCAATGCAGCTGAATTGCTTGAAGCTTTCAAGGCATTGACCCAAAACACAGATTTAACCGGCAGTTTGTCGATTGAACTGACAAAAAGTCAGACGCATTTGACAAGTGTTTCTCCGTCTTCGCCGGTTCAGATCAAGTCTCCCTCGGAAGTGTCGGCTTCATTATCTGCATCTCCTGCTTCGAATTCTCAAAGCATTGTTGCTCAAGATGCGATGCATGACGAACCCGTGCGCCATCAGGCATCGTCTTCGATATCTCAGCCGCGCCGTCAGGCTGTATCCTCGATTTCGCAGCCTGCGATTCAACTGGCCGAATCGCAACATCGTAACATTTCAATGTTATATGAGAACATTCAACTGCCAGCATCGCTTAAAGCATTTTATGAGCTTCAGCGCGTAGATTCAGATTTGCCGCATGCCTTTATCGGCACGGTTTCATCATGCACAGATGCCAATCAACGGTATTCCATCAAATGTTTCTTTCCGCGTAATATTATCGAAGCAGCCGTATTTAATGAATGTGTCAGACGGACGACACAATTGCAGCAAGAATCGATTTATTTTCAGCAGATCGTTCAAATTCATCCGGAAGAATGTGCCTATTTGATGCCTGTTGTTGAACGTCAATCGGTGCCCATGTGCATTCAATCCAACGGGAATTTCGATCCCATTGTGACGACACAAATCGGTATTCTGCTGGCTCAGGCGATGGATTGCGCCCATCAGCATGGCTATGTAAATGGCAATCTTAAACCGAGCAATATTATCTTTGAAGATAAAGACGGCGTGATGACACCTGTCATTTATGACTTTGGACAGCGTCTGTATATGGACAGTGCCAGAGGATTGACCATCTTTGACATCCCATGTATTGCGCCGGAACTGAATTACAATTTGCAAAATACCAATCCTCAGGCCGATATTTTCGCTTTTGGCATGTGCCTGATTTATATGTTGCTGGGGGTTTTCCCCTATCAATCTCTCAGTCCTGATGCATTGATTGAAGAGATCTTTACCATTGGTACAGTTCCCAATATTCTAAGCTGGCGTCAAGATATTCCGGATGATCTCGTCCAGGTGATTCAATGGTGTACAGCGTTTTCTCCAAGTGAACGTTATTTAAGGTTCAGCGATGTCTTGCGAGATTTGTATGTGGTATTCCAAAAACTGCAATCTCAAGAATAAGCTTTTGGGTATTGATTTATGGTTCGTATTCTTTGCGCCGCTTTTGCGGCGTTTCTTTTTTACATAGTGCCGATATCGGCTCTGGCTCAAAGTTCAGAGCCTGTTTTTTATGCTGATGATGCCATCCGCATACCGTGGCCTGCTGAGCTTGAACGAACCCCTTGTTCTCCGGAATTGCAGGCTAAAGCAGGGATTTCTTGTGTTCAAGTGGGTACAGACGGCAGCTTGGGTGCTGTCTTTTTGACGCTGAACGAAGGGTATGCCCTGGGTTCCGAACAGGCACTTGAACAGCATTTAAAGTCTTCAGAAGAAGCATTAACAGGGATTCCCAATATTCATGTGATGCAATCGAGGGTTTTAAAGCCTGAACCGATGTTAGGTTTGATGGAAATTTTGCGCAAAGACGGAGGTTTGCCAGGTGTTGCAGCGTTATCGGAGCCACCTGTGCGTCAGACTGCATTTCTCGTGCCCACTGGGAATCGTCTTGCACAAGTCTTTATTTATCTGCCGTTGGAAGGTGAGGAAGCCTCAAAAATCTATCAGACTTTGTTTGAAACGATGGTTGCTGGTATTGCAGTCTATGAGAAGCCTATTGTGCCGGCCGAACGAACAAAAGAGCAGGGCAGTGTGCTTCAGATCTTGCCAAAAGCTTTGATGCTGGGCGGTGCAGTTGCACTGATTGGCATCTTCATTATCAGACTTAGACGCAGACGAACGGTTTGATCGTCATTTTCACACTTTTTTCAAATGTCAGAAGAAAACTTAGATAAATCTACTCGCGTGAAACGCATTGGATTCGCGGCATTGATTCTGTCAATGGGCATATTGTGCTCGCGCTTGCTAGGCTATGTACGCGAGGCTGTTATTGCCTGGCAGGCAGGTGCAGGTTCTGAAACCGATGCATATAATGCGGCTTTTATGCTGCCGGATCTCATGAATCATTTTTTGGCCGGCGGCACATTGTCGATTACTTTTATTCCGTTATTTGCCGGTTATATTGCGAAAAATGAGCCGCAAAAAGCAGAACGGTTATTTTCATTGATTGCCACGACCATGGGGGCATTACTTGTGGCAGCCATTGTTCTGTGCGGCATCTTTACGACACCGCTTGCACAGCTATTGTTTCCCGGGTTTGACGCCGGTCAAATTGCTCGCACAGTCGAGATGACACGCATTATATTGCCGGGGCAATTTTTCCATTATTTGGGCGGTCTTATGATGGCTGTGCTGATGGCTCGAGGACATTTTGTACCCTCAGCAATGGCTCCGCTGATTTATAATTTACTGATTATTATCTGCGGTTTGGCATTAGGTCCGTCCATGGGGATGAAAGGTTTTGCAATAGGTGCTTTAGTCGGTGCATTTTTAGGGCCTTTTTTGCTGCCTCTTATCTGTTTGCGTAAAAAATTGCGTTACAGCCCGGTTTTTGGGTTTAGAGACGAAGATTTTAAAAAGTATATTTTTCTTACCCTGCCGCTGATGCTTGGCGTGAGTTTGACAACAGTCGATGAATGGGTGGGGCGTTTTTTAGGCTCCACTATGGAAGCCGGTTCTATCAGTTGGCTGAATTATGCCCGTCGTCTCGTTTTGGTGCCGATTGCTATTGTCGGTCAGGCGGCTGGTCAGGCC
>JAGBXG010000266.1 GCA_017629415.1 Pseudomonadota bacterium
GCCAGCTTTTCCAATGATATCGGCAATATCAAGTGCAATAACATTGTATTGATTTAAATGTACTTTATAGCTGGCATCTTTTGCAATTTCCAAATCATCGAACAACGGTGCAGAGTCACATTCCACACAATAATAGGCGCACAGCATCTGCGCGGCATACGATTTGCCAAAACGCCGGGGCCGACTGATGCAACTGAGTTTATGTGGTTGCCCAATCGAGTGATTTACGACGCCAATAATCCCAGATTTATCAATGTATTTGCCATTTCGTTTAACGCGGAATACTTCATTGCCAGGATTGATGTAGATGCCCATATCGTCCTCCTTCGAAATCACAAGCCGTAGCAGCGTATGATAGCATATACCCACTATGGCTTACCTTCAAAGTATAGCTCGCTTTATGGCGTGTGACAACACGCCATTACAGCTCGCTTGCGGCTGGCTATTTGGCATACGCCAAATACGCCGCCGCTTTTGAATGCTATTTGTGACACGCGTGATACAGATATGATGGGATGATATACTGCAAAAAATATTACCAAAGCAGTTTCCATAAAACTCGTGTTTGCAGTTTATAAGTATGTCCGTGCTGTAGATGGCCATGATAGCTTGCCAGTACTTCATGGACTTTTGACATTGCTATTTGATGTGATGTTTCGAGTTTATGCAAGTGTTTCAGGCGGCGTTTATATTTCTTTTTATTGCTTGTGCGTAGTTTTTTGATCACTTTGCCTGTTTGGGTAAGATAATAATGCCAACCCAAATAATCGACGCCATTTTGAATGGGAAAAACCTGGGTTTTGTCATTAAATTCTAACTTTAATGTGGTTTGTATATATTCAGTGAGGTCTTTTTGAACTTGTTTTAAAAAAGATTTGTCATGATGAATGATGATGCAGTCGTCCATATAACGAGAATAATATTTAATATGATGATATTCTTTAATACGTCGATCAAAACTATCTAAATAATAGATGGCAAACCATTGGCTACTTTGATTGCCAAGCGGGAGACCTTTGCCGGGGCTGACTTCAAAACTGTCGATGATATGATTGAGCAGACCCAAAAATGCTTCATCGTCATGAAAAACACGGGCAAGCTTTTGTTTGAGAATGTCGTGATCGATATGATCAAAAAACTTTCGAATATCACATTTGAGAATATATCCTTTTGTGCCGTGCTTGCGATAGAAATCGACAAAGAATTGTGTTGTCCTTGCAAGGGCAAAGTGCGTGCCTTTGTTTTTTCGGCAGGCGGCGTTATCATAGATCAGGCGATTTTCCAGTACGGGACCGAGGACTTGATCGCAAATGCAATGTTGAACCACGCGATCTTCATAGCGCGGTGCATGAATCATACGGCATTTCGGATCGCGAACGATGAATGAATCATACCCCGAATGCCGGTAAGTATGATTCTTTAATGCCCCGAGAATTTGATATAATTTTGTGCCGAGATTCATTTCAAATTCGATGACCTCTGTTTTTTTCATTTTACAACAGCGAGCACGTTTATGTGCCATATAAAGATTTTCAAATTGACATATTTTATTGTAATAATGCATGACGAAAAAAGGATATAAGATATGAAAAATAACAAGGAAGTTTTGTATAAAACCCGGGCGGGGCGTTGCGGGGCGCCGTCCCCGCATCGGGGGTAGCCGCGTATTTGCAAGGCAAATAGCGGCGTAGGGGGCTTGGCCCCCTCATGGGTAAAAATAATGGTGCTGAAATATCATAAATGTTTGAGGATTTTAAGCACACGCATTGATAGAAAATATAACTGGCGTTGTAGAACGAATACAAGTTAGGAAGTGCGATATATCGAAAAAAGGAGACCGACGGAGCATCCCGGAGAATGCCAAAAATTGGAAAGCGTAAGCGTCCCAATCACCGCCGGCATGTGTTTTCCTGGGCTTAGGGTTATCACCCAAGATGGAA
>JAGBXG010000267.1 GCA_017629415.1 Pseudomonadota bacterium
GTTCCAAGACATGTTCAGCAGCATGGGCGGTCAGCTTCCTGCGTTGACACAGCTACTCGTTGATACTTCAAATTGGGTTGTCACAAATATTTTGTACATTTTTGCAAAATTGATTATCGTACCGACAGGCATTATCTTTTTGCTTAAACAACATAAAATTCGACGTGCTGTCGACGGGGCGCTTTTACATGTGCCTGGGGTGGGGATCGTTATTCGAAAATCGGCGGTTTCAACGTTTACTCGTACGCTCGGTACCATGCTTTCTTCCGGTGTGCCGTTGATGGACGGATTAACTATCGTTGCCGATTCCATCTCGAATATTGCGATTTCTGAAGCCATTATGTTCTGTCGTGCACGACTTTCTGAAGGTTCCACGCTTGCCGATCCCTTGCTTGTCACAGGCGTGTTCCCAAACATGGTTGTTCAAATGATTCGCGTCGGTGAAGAAACGGGCGCATTGGATACCATGTTGAACAAAATTGCTGACTTCTATGATGAAGAAGTTGACGATGCTATCGCGGGGTTGATGGCAATGTTAGAGCCAATGATCATGTGTTTGTTGGCCGTACTCGTCGGCGGCATGCTTATCGGTATGTACTTGCCGATCTTCTCGATGAGCTCTGCGGTTAAGACCTAAAATTTCTCATATCATGATCAAAGAAGGCGCTTTTGGGCGCCTTTTTTGATTTTGAGAATGTGAAGGCCCGTCTATGGCTACGCCATACGTCGGGCTGTGCCGTGTCTATGGCTTCGCCATACGCCACGGCTTTATGATTCCGGGCACAGAGCCGTAGATAAGTATTTTTCGATGCCGTCAGGGATAAATGTGACGACTTTGTGTTCCGGTTTGAGGACACCGCGTGCAGCAAGCTCAAGGACGGCGGCAATATTCGCACCGCCAGAAATACCGGTTGAAATGGCATCACTCATGATCAATTCCCGCGCACATTGAATGGCTGCTGGCGTATCGATACCAACAGTATCGGTAATGAGCTCGAGATCCAATACACCGGGAATAAATCCTGCGCCAATGCCTTGAATGCCGTGCGGCCCGGGCATGATGGGCTGTCCACTGCGTTTTTGCGCAATGACAGGAGAGGTTGCCGGTTCGACGGCAACGACACGTAAGTCGGCGTTAAACTGTTTAAAATATTGGGCTGTGCCGGTCAAAGTGCCGCCTGTGCCTACACCGGCAACAATAAAATCGATGTGTTGACCGAGTTCTTTGGCGATTTCAGGTCCCGTTGTTTCAAAATGGGCCAGGGCATTGGCCGGATTTTCGAATTGCATGGGCATGAAATAACGGTCTGGAGCTTGTGCCATGATTTTTTGTGTTTCTTCAATGGCACCTCTCATGCCCAAGACACCAGGTGTCAAAATGAGCTTGGCACCATAAGCCGACATGAGTTTGCGGCGTTCGATGCTCATCGTATCGGGCATGACGATGCACACAGGAATATTCAGTGCAGCGCCCACCGCCGCAAGCCCAATACCGGTATTGCCACTCGTCGGTTCAATGATGGTCACATCCGAAGAATTTGGCTTGAGAATGCCTTTATTGATGGCATCTTTGACCATATACCATGCCACGCGATCCTTGACAGATCCCGAGGGGTTGCAGCGTTCTTGTTTGACATAAATTTGGGCACCTGCAAGCGCTGATAAACGCTTGAGATGCGTTAACGGCGTGTTTCCAAGGGATGAAAGATAGGACATGATGATTTTCCTTTATATTTTGTGGTGGGGTTTTGTTACGCACTCCACCGCGGCATTGCCCACGGCCTACGCAAAAAATCTTTTGGGGCTCTGCCCACCCCCCGCCAAGGGGCTGAGTCCCTTGGAACCCACCATAGATTTGACGTTTTTTATAGGTTAGCCGGGGATTGGTTGCTGATGTTTTGGGGCAAAATGGAGACCAGCTTCATAAACACAATGACAACAGATTGTCATGTCGTATTAGACAACAGATTGTCATGTCGTATGATTCGTTGAGACTTGTTGGGGAATTTACCAGAGCTTGAGCCCTAGTAAGAATGGAATGAGCATGGGCAGGGCTCCCCAAAGACAGAGCAGCAAGCCGCACATCAGTGCGGAGAGGGTTGGGGCATGCTCTGATTTGAGTTTGAGATAGGGAAGAACGCCGGCTCCCATCACGACGAAAGCCCAAGGCATGGCAAGCAAATCGCAAACCGTGGCAAGCCAGGGCAATGGAATGATACTGATAAGACCGACAAAAAGCAGCGGCGTGATACCGTAACCCACAAATCTTAAAGCTTTGGCATAATGAAAACCGCCGCCAGAGAGTGCGATGATACCTGCAACGCCGAGTGCCATGCCCCATGTGAGCAGGAAAATAAGCAATCCTTGAGTGACCGCTTGAATGATCACCTGGTGAATGACTGCGTGAGGCTGAAGAATACCGCCCACAAAGACAGCAGCCGTGCGCAGCAAAATGAGGATGGTTAAATGTGGCCAATGAAGTTGGCCCAACGTGGCAGGATGTAAATCTTGGCCGCGCCAAAATGCAGCCGGGTGTACGAGAATGGCACCAAAATCGAGGAAAAACCGCGTCAATGGTGGCCGAGCCGCATATGAAAGGCTCTTTTTGGTCTCAGGGGTGTAGACATCATCATGTTTTTCATAATGCGCATATTGGGTAACATGGACTTCATAGCGCGCATTTTCAGTGTCCGTACGGATTTGAGAAGGTTCAGATGAAACGGTTTCTGCTTTGACAAGGGCTGCATCCGATTCAGGTGTTGGACTTTCCGATTCGTTAATATCGTTTGTCACAGCTGGATGCGTTTCTTCTGCTGCAGGTAGGCTAGGGGATGTTTCGTGTGGCATTTGAAATCAAAAGTTTTAGGTATTATCGATATGAATTAAAGATATTTTAAAGAAGTTTGCCAAAACTTAAATGAGCAACGGCCATGCCATGGTAGGTCATGGGTAAGGTGTCGCAGATAACGATTTCATGGAGTTTAAAACCGAAATCGATGAAATGCCGGCATTCTTGAGCCATGGCGTATGCGGTTGGAGCGACAATGTAGAGGTCTTGAGCTCCGAATTGTACGCAAAGCTGTGCCGTTTTTTCAGAATATGGCATGCGGTTACTGTGCATGAGAATGGCATCGGCTCTCATGCCTTTTTTGTAACGCTTGTGTAAGAAATGTTCTGCGGTATCTGTAAAAAAAGTGGTGTTTGGCCAATGATTTTGTTCAGCATTGTATTGTGCAGACAAAATGGCGGGCCATGAGGCATCGATACCGATGTAATGTTCGGCGTGCCGGGCAAAAATGGAAGCATGGGTACCGCATCCGCAGCCGAGTTCAAGCGCCGTTTGAAAAGTGCGATGTGAAATCATGCGCGCGAGTGTATCGCGGATGATGGCGGCATTGTCGGGGTTGACGGGGGTCCATGCGCCTTTGAGGGCGTAAAGCATATCGCCATGCATATCTTGTCCGTAGCCATACCAGGGGGATTCAGAAATAGCCTCGGGTTTGGGATAAACATGGGAACCGCGCGGCGGAAGCACTTGTAAAATGAGGCAAATGCCTGGAAAACTGGGGGTCAGAGCATGGAAAAGGGCATGGGCAGCTTGTCTTGAACTGTCGGCATGTTCGGGTTTGGTATGGATGACCACTCGCGAGTTTTGGTCAAAGGCTTCAAAACCGATGACAGTGCCGTGCGGTAAGGGAATTTCAGCAAGCCATGTTTCGGTTTGGGCCATCAACCGATTGAGTTCGGGGGCATGAAGTGCGCAGGCTTTGAGCGGTACGGGATGGTAATGCCCGTTTTCAAAGATATCGGCAGGTTCGAGTTCAGAAAGCTGAAATGAAGTATCACCTCTTTGTTGTGCGTCATCGCGTGTTTCTTGGGCTGCAATGTCCAGGCGTGGGGCAATACCTAAGACAGGTGCTGTAAGCTGATGGCAGAAAACAGTGGCTTCTGTACGGTGACGATATGCGAGTTTTTTTCGAGCCGGTGTGAACTGGATGGAGCAATCTGCGGATTCTGGTGTAATCTTTTGAATAAGATTCACCCAGTTTTGAGACTTGAGTTCGCATTGTGCATCGTCTGTCATACATTGAAATTGGCAGGCCGGGCATCGATGCCAATGCGGACAAACGGGAAGACATCGTTCTTTGGCGCTGACAATGACTTGGTCTAATACGGCTTGACGCCGGCGCATGACGGAAACATCCGTCGCTTCGACAGTTTCGCCCGCCAGGGCATTGGCAATACGAATTTGGCGTCCGTTTTCATCTGTCGCAATGCCTTCGCCGCGATAATGTATATGTGTAATCGTGTATGACATTTTTTATTTTTTGTGGGGCGCTGTGCCCCACACTCCGCCAATGGACTCAAGCCCCTTGGAACCGCAATATGGGGCGTTTTCGTGGGTGGGAGGCCACGGTGTACGCAAAGTTCTTTTGGGGCTCCGCCCCAAACCCCGCCAAGGGGCTGAGCCCCTTGGAACCCGCAATGGATTTGACGTTTTTGTGAATGAACCGGGTACTGATAACATTCGTTTTTTGGAAAAATGGGGACCCGCTCCCCCATTTTTCGTCTCCGCAACATACCACTTCGTAAGTCTTTTGTGACTTTGCGTA
>JAGBXG010000268.1 GCA_017629415.1 Pseudomonadota bacterium
AGGAGTGACGTTCCGCGTCATTAAGAATTCGCTTGCGAAGAAAGCCCTTGCTGGTCACGTTCTTGAGCCTATTTGTGACAAATTCCATGGCCCGGTGGCAGTAGCCATTAAAGCTGACGATCCTATTTCGCCGGCTCGTATCGCCATTGATTTTGCCAAGACCAATCCTGCATTTAAAGTTACCGCTGGTTTTGCAGCTGGTAGTGTTCTTGATGCAGCTGGTGTTGATAATCTTTCCAAGATGCGCACCTTCAATGAAGCACGTTCGGCTTTGTTGTCCGTGTTCAAGGCTTCTGCAACCAAATTTGCTGCAGTACTCAAAGCTCGCGCAGACAAGATGGAAGAAGAAGGCTAATATTGCTTTTTCACGAAGATTTTTCTCGGTTTGTATAAACCGTTTACTTTTTCAATTACGCGCAAACGCGCATCTCACTTTCGTCCTGATGGACAACGGAGTTTATAATGGTTACAGAAGAACAGGTTATTGAGTATCTTGAATCCCTTACCCTCATTCAGCTGAATGATCTCGTTTCCAAGCTCGAAGAAAAATGGGACGTCAAAGCCGCTTGTGGTGGTGGTGTTGTCGTTGCTGCTGCAGCTGCTGCTGTTGAAGAACCCACAGAATTCAAAGTTATCCTTGCTGATGTTGGCGCCAACAAGATCAACGTCATCAAAGAAATCCGCGGCATTACCGGTCTCGGTCTTAAGGAAGCCAAAGAACTCGTCGATGGCGCTCCCAGCACCGTTAAAGAAGGCATTGAAAAAGCTGAAGCTGAAGACATCAAGAAGAAACTTGAAGCCGCTGGTGCCAAGGTTGAAATCAAGGCCTAATCTTAGTGCTTGATTAAAGCTTAAACCTCCCAGTTTGGGAGGTTTTTTTGTTTTTTAAGCTGATGACATTTAGAAGAAACTTGAAGCCGCTGGTGCAATGGTGGAGCTAAGGCATTGAAAAAGCTGAAGCTGAAGACATCAAGAAGAAACTTGAAGCCGCTGGTGCCAAGGTTGAAATCAAGGCCTAATCTTGTGCTTGATTAAAGCTTAAACCTCCCAATTTGGGAGTTTTTTTTGTTTTTTAAGCTGATGACATTTAGAAGAAACTTGAGGCATCCGGTGCAATGGTTGGAGCTAAGGAACTCATTTGTATTTTTTTAATCTTGTTATCATTTTTCTTAATGCTTTATGATTGATTTGTTCTCTGTGTTTTGACATCAGATAACGATTTCTTTTGTTGATATTGTATTGATATGTGCCTTTAATTGCGTATTTTTTAGAATGTGATAGATACTTATTATTTGCATGTGTGCCCTTTTCAAGTGGTTGATGAAGGGAGTATTCAGACATGGATGTGTTTAAATTTATGTCATTTTAGGCGGTTTTATGCGCAGTTTGGAAGAGTTAAGAGCAGTCATTGAGTCTCGTCCTGATGATTTTAATGCATTGTATGAAATGACTATGGCATATCGTCAGGAGCATAATTATGCTGCGTGTTTTGCTATGTCTGAACGTCTTATAGCAAGTTATGATAAGCGTCCTATTGCAAATGAGCAGAATCGTTATTTTGAGATTAAGCGTTTGCATAGCCAGATGATGCGTGAGCATTTGGCTGATATTCTTGGACCTTCGAGTCGGTTATTGGATACGCGTTGGATGCCAGTTTTTCGTCTTGGACGTCCCCGTGAGATGGCTTGGAAAATTACGCCTTCGAATGCTCGCCATATGCGTGCAGCATTTGAAGCGCCTCAGCTTAAGAAACTTCGTTTTTTAAGTATTACGTTTGAGGATTCTCCTAATGAGGCGTTGAAAGTCTTACGGGAGGTTTATCTTGGCGGTTTAAAAGTTCTGAATTTGATATTTATGAATTCGCCTGATGAGTCGATTTTCCAAAGCCTGTGGTCGAATGCAGGGGATCAGTTTAAAAATATTTGCAGTCTTAGTCTTCGTATGCCTTTTATAAATACTCCGATGGCGGTAGCTGTTCGCAATGCATTTGGTTCTTTAGAGTCATTGAGCATGACATCTTTAGACAGGCGTGGCATCGATCAGGAGTTTGCGGAGTATCTTGCAGATGATCTTCAGTCTCAGGCTTTGACGCGTTTGGCTTTAGTTGGCACCAGCATTGGTGATGAAGGTTTGTTTGCATTATTTTCAAGCGAGAATTTTAATAATTTGCAAGCGCTTGATTTGCATGATGGTATTTTGACTAATAATGCAGGCCGTGTATTTCAGGCTGCACATAATTTGCCGAAACTTCGTCATGTAGATGTTCGCTACAATAATATTGATCCTGCTGGAATTAATATGATCCAGCATGCTTGCATCAATTGTGTTGTGGATGGGCAGCATACGCGTCCTGTTGGACGTATTTAATGATTTAAAATTGATTTTTGTACATCTTATCAAAAAGGCGAGCCATGATATGAGATGGCTCGCCTTTTTTTTGAGTATATGAATGATGTTTTGGTGATGATTCAGATTTTATTTGAGATTTGATGTTTTGTTTTATTCTTCAGACAGGTTTAGGTTCATTTCTGTCATATCTGTTGAGACATCTTTTAAGACAACGCCGTCTTCTCTTAAGATGTTGACATTGTTGTTTGTCCAAATATTTTCTTGAGCGGCAATGAGCTGTGTGATGAGTGCTTCAAGCTTGGTATGTTCTTGAATTCTTTGTGAAGATTCATCGAAGGTTTTCATGATATCTTTGATGAGAATGGTATCGAGTGGTTTGGCGATGAAATAAGCTGCAGCTTGTTCGCCTTCTACTTTTTTGACGACATCGATTTTTTGCAATCTTGCGAGAATGGCTTCTATGGCTTGTACGGGATAGATGCATTCGACGGCCAGAGTTTCAGCGGTGAGTGGAGCTTTACCTTTACAGCTGTTTCTGATGATTGCGGCTAAGATTTCGAGTGGGGCGTAGGCACCGATGAAAACCCATGCGGCTTTATCGCCGGATCTGGCATCGTAAAATTTTCTCAGCAGGAGTGCATTTTTATTTTGTATGCAATAGCTGGCGCAAACAGCTCCCAGCATCATGATCCATGAAATATAGAGCCAGAGCAGGACAACGGGGATGATACCGAGTGCGCCATAGAGGATGCTGTATGTCGAACCAAAAGCAAATGACATATATAAACTGAAGGCAAATCTTGCGCCCTCGAGCATGATGGCGGCGATGACTGCTGAAAGTAATGCCGGTTTAATTTGAACGTGTGTATTAGGTAAGAATTTGAAGACGATGAAGCAAACGGCAGTGAGGACACTGATTTCGATCATAAGATTCCATAGGAATCCGGTCATGAGTGCATTTGAGAACAATTGTGCTGCTTGAAATATCGAGAATGAGAAGAGGACTGGGCCAAGGGTAACGACAGCGTAAAATAATAAGATTCTGAGGTAGAATGCTCTAGGTTTTGCGACGTGCCAGATATCATTGAAAGCGTCTTCGATGTGTACGAAGAGCATGACGCTTGTGACCATGAGTGAAATGACGCCGACGGGGCCCAGACCGAGTTCGAGTGTGCGTGTTAAGCTTTCGGAGAGAAATTGTGCGATGGTTTCGCCGGCCATGGGAATGACAAATTCATGGATTTTGGCGACGAGTGAAGCGGTTGTGACTTCATTATTGAATGTGATGATGAGGCTGCCACCGACAACCATGAATGGGATGAGCGCGAGCATGGTTGTGTATGTTCCAGATGCAGCACGCGTAAATAATCTGAGGCTGTTAAATTCTGTAATAAAAATGGAAGCGAAGCAAATGATTGCATAGAACCATCGTTTGTGCCATGGTTCTTCTTTCATTTTTGTTAAGTAATAGCGTCGTTGTTCGTTTGTAATATGATCGAGAAATTTTGACATTCTATGTGGTAAAGATTAGAGGGCATTGGACGGCTTTGCGTCGGACAGATTGAAGTGATTGAATGCTTGAGGCATTCAGACAGCATAATGGATAGAATTATGACAGATAAGGTTGAAGAAAAGACAGAAAATAAAGTTTCTGATTCAGATTTAAAAAAACAGGCTTCGGAAGACGAGGCGCGATTAAACGCTCGCGCGAGAAAATTTCGTCATATTGGATTTGGGATTTTTGGTGGTTTAGCGGCTTTATTGGTGGGTTTGTTATTGTATTCGGCGTTGACGGGTTATGCTGCAGGTGAAGTATATGATCCGTTTACGGGTGAGCGTGTTGAAGCGAAGTAAACTGTATTTTAGTTTTTTGCGGCTTGCTTTGGTTTGAAGCTATGCGTGCGTATGCGTAGCATAGCACGCAGCGCGTGCCGTAACGGTCTTGACCGTTAGGCCGCGTTTTTAAAATAAAAAAGCGCGTGTATGCGAAGCATAACGCGCAGTGTGGGGCGTAACGGTTTTGGGGACCGTGAGGCGCATCATAAAGAAATAGTTTATTCGACGGTAACGGATTTGGCGAGGTTTCTGGGTTGGTCAACGTCGTTTCCGAGCATGTCGGCAATATTGTATGCGAGTAGCTGCAGGTAGAGCACGCATAGGAAGGGTTGGACGAGTTCGTTGCAGTTTGGGATGGGGAAGGCGTGTTCGGAAACGCGTGTGAGCATGTCGTCGCCTTCTGTGACGATGCTGATGATGCGTCCGCCGCGCGCTTTGACTTCTTGGAGATTGGAGAGTGTTTTTTCGTATGTGGAGTTTTTGGGGGCGATGACGATGACGGGGAGTCGGTCGTCGATGAGTGCGATGGGGCCGTGTTTCATTTCGCCGGATGGATATGCTTCGGCGTGAATGTATGTGATTTCTTTGAGTTTAAGCGCGCCTTCGAGTGCGATGGGGTAGTGTACGTTTCGTCCGAGGTAGAGGAATGAGTTGGCTCGCAGGAGTCTAGGTGCGGCGTTTCGTACTTCGGTTGCGCGAGCCAGGATGGATTCCATTTGCTGTGGTATGGCGCGTAGTGCGCTGAGTATTTCGCGAGCTTGTGTTGTATCGATGGATTGGCGTTTTCGTGCGATGTGAATGGCCAGCAGGATAAGTGATGCGAATTGTGTGGTGAAGGCTTTTGTGGATGCGACGCCGATTTCGGGATCCGCGCGAGTATAGAACGTGGCGTCGGAAGCTCTCGGTATGGTTGAGTCCATGACATTGCAGAT
>JAGBXG010000269.1 GCA_017629415.1 Pseudomonadota bacterium
ACGGTGTTGTGTTTTGTTGGGTCAGTTGTGCGCTTTTTGTGCCCGTGTCGTGGTCTGTCATGGCCATTTTGAGTTCGTTGCGGCTGTTTTGGAAAGCATTCAGTCGTGTGCCTGACAAAGTGATGGCATATTTGGTATCGATGGCGGCCGGGTCGATGTATTTGCCATTTTTTTTGACAGAGAAGTGCAAGTGAGGTCCTGTTGAAATTCCCGTATTGCCCAGGGCGGCAACCGTTTGGCCTTGGCGCACTCGCGTGCCTTTTTTGATGCCGCGTGCGAAATTGTGAAGGTGGGCGTAAAGGGAGGTGTAGCCGTGTGCGTGTTCAATGACGAGGAGATTGCCGTTGCCGCCTTTCCAGCCGGCAAAAGTGACGACACCGTCGGCGAATGACATGATGGGTGTGCCGGTCGGGCAAGCCCAGTCGATGCCGTAGTGGGGTCGAATGCGTTTGAGAATGGGATGCATGCGTTTGAGATTAAACGGGCTGGTCATGGTGCATCCGACAATAGGTGTTTTGAGGAAAGTGCGTTTAAGGGCGCGGCCTGCGGCATCGTAGTAGCCTGCAAAATCGGGATCGGGCGTGTCATAATAATAGGCCTCGAGTGATTTTTGACGTCCGACGGATTCATAAGTGGCGGCCCATACACGTCCGTAACGGTAGAATTTGCCATTCAGCGTGATTTTTTCTACGAGCAGGCTGAATTTGTCGCCGCGTTGTGAGTCCGTGCCGAAATCGAGGTCATATTTGAAGAGCTGCATGAAATGAGCGGCAAGTTCTCCGGATTCGCCGAGATCGATAAAGGCTTGATAGAGGGAGGAATTGAGTACGCCTTTGAGATGTTTGCGTTCGACGTTTTTGTGAACGTCAACTTTTTGGGCGACATAGGCGTTGCCGTCGCGCTGTGCAATGCTGATGTCTTCAGGCGAAATTTCGTACACAAATTTAAGGATTCTTCTGTCCACATCGAGGTGTACTTCGTATTTGTCGCCTGGTTTTGTTTTTTTAAAGTCGACGACTTTTTGCATGGCGTCGATGACCAAATGAATGTCACTGACCTCAAGTCCGTGATTTTTGAGTGCGACAAACAAGGTTTGATTGCGTTTTATTTTACCTTTGATGAGGAATGGATCTTCATGGCTGGTTTCTTGAGTTTCTGGCGTTTGCGGTACACTGTCGATATCCATGGTCTGGCGTGTCAGTTCAGCGTATTCGTTCCATTCCTGAATGGCGAGCGTATCGTTATTGAGCGGTTTTTGTGAGTTATTGTCATCGGGTTTAGAATTTCCGGAAAATGCCCATATAGAGAGGGCGATGATCGCGGCCACGATGCCTCCTGCAAGCCAGAACGCATGACGTTTTTTGCGGCGTTCTGCTGTTGGGAGGAGAAGTTTATGATGAGACATATTGGGTTAACTTAAGGTGATGCAGGTTTTACTGCTTCGGTGCGGACAGCTCACGCGCCTGTGCAATCATTTCAGCGGCGTGTTCGATGGTTTTTGCCGTAATTGAAGTACCCCCCAGCATGCGTGCGATTTCTTCGACGCGCTCATTTTCATTTAACAGCTCGATGCGGCTTTGTGTCCGTTCATTGATCACCGATTTTGAGACTTTGAAATGCGCATCCGCGAAGCAAGCGATGCTTGCCAGATGCGTGATGCATAGAACTTGGTGGCATCTGCTTACTTCTTTGAGCATGCTTGCGACATGAGCGGCTGTTTGTCCGCCGATGCCGGTATCCACCTCATCAAAAACATAGCATGCTACATCATCTTTTTCCACAAGTGCTCTTTTGAGTGCCAAAAGGACTCTGGAAAGTTCGCCGCCGGAGGCGATTTTAGCCAGTGGTCTGGGGGCTTCACCGGGGTTTGGGCAAAGCATGAAAGTCATATCATCTGCGCCTGTCGATTTAAAATCGTCGAAATTTTGTGCGGTTTGACATGCCACATCAATGGCCGCATTTTCCATGGCAAGCAAGTGAAGTCCTTCGGTGGCTTCGCGAGCCAGGGTTTGAGCTGCTTCGTGTCTTTTTTGAGAGAGTTTTGCGGCAGCTTTTGTCAGCCATTCGCGTTCGATGGTCATTTCTTTATCGAGCGTGATGATTTTTTCGTCGGACAGGACGAGGGTATCGCGTTCTTTTTCGAGTGTTTTGAGCAGATTTTGAATGTCATCTGCTTTGACGCGGTATTTGCGTTCGAGTTTATCGATTTGCGTGAGTCGTTCCTGCAAAGCTTCAATGCGGTCTGGTGAAGCATCTTCGACATGGATTCTGCGCAAGTCATGGATACAGTCTTCGATGGAGGCCGTGGCTTCACTGAGGGTATCGGCAATGGACAAGACTTCGGACTGGGCCGCGCCGGCTCGTCTGAGTGCGCTGATATGCATGCTCAGACGTGTGATAGCCGAAGCTTCATCGTCATATAAATCAGCCACGGCGGCATCGAGTGCCGTTTGCAAGGATTCAGCATTTGACAAACATCTCAATTCTTGATCGATTTGATCGGATTCGCCGGGTTTGATATTTGCAGCTGTTAATTCATCGATTTGATAATTGAGAAAATCGAGCCGTTTGGTGCGTTCATCCAAAGAGGCAGCGAGTTCCTGACGTTCGCGTCGAATGGAAGCGTAATGGCTATATTTTTGTGTGAAATGTTCGACATCATTTTCGAGGCAGGCATATCTGTCGATGATATCGAGGTGTTTATGGTCATCCAGCAGGCTGACATGGGCATGTTGTCCTGAAATATCGATGACAGTCCGCATCAAATCGCGCAAGGATTTGACGGTCTGGAGTGTGCCGCCGATATAAATGCGTCCGCGTCCTTTTCGTGGGATGACGCGTCTGACAACGAACTCGTCATCATCCAGACTGATGCCGATGGATTCGAGCATGGCCAGCGTTGGTGCATGTGTGTGATCAATGGTAAACATGCCTTCGACGACGGCGGCATCTGCACCGGTTCGGATGATATCTGCGGATGCAGGGCCGCCAAGCAGCAGCCCAAGTGCACTGATAATAATGGATTTGCCTGCCCCTGTTTCACCGGTCAAAACGGACATGCCTTCATCAAAACTGAGTTCAAGTTCAGAAATAATGGCAAAATCTTTAATAATCAGCGTGGTTAACATCCGTGTATCCTTATTTGATTTAAAATATTTTTTATATTTTTTGCCCCAAACTCTACTGGTGCTTTGCCCATGGTGTACGCAAAGTTCTTTTGGGGTTCTGCCCCCACTGTCAAGGGGATGAGCCTCTTTGGAATCCCGTGATGGGTACTTATATAATGGGTACTTATATATTTTATGAGTAAAACAATTCGTGAATGCGAATGTTTGGGAGCGAAATGGAACCTTATATTCCATTTAGTTTGGATGAACTGAACACTTCGTGGAAGCTCACGTCTTTTGCCGCTGGCATTCCCAAACGGATACTTTACAAAAACGTATTGTCTTCAGCTGGTGGAATGTGGGAGGGGCTCCATTTTGTCTTTAAACGCAGGGTATCAGTATCTGTCTCACCTACCAAAACGTCAAATTTATGGTGGGTTCCAAGGAGCTTGGATCTTTAGTGGGATGTGGGGCATAGCCCCACCATTATTTTATTTTGCAGCTTTGGCGTGTTCGACAAAAGCGGTCATGATAGCCTGAGCCGGGAGGAGTTCGGCAAGAGCTTTGGCATTGCGGTCATAGTCGATGATGAAT
>JAGBXG010000270.1 GCA_017629415.1 Pseudomonadota bacterium
CAAACATCACATTTGCAAAGGAGAAACTCATGCAGAAAAAAAATTGGCTTTTAGCCTTGATGGCAACAGCACTGACCGGCACAATGGGGTGTGCGGACACTCCAGATCTGGATGTGTCATGCGATGAACTGACATTTGTTTCTTCCTGTATTGATGCCAATACAATGGTCATGTGTATGAATGGCATGCAGACGGCTCAGCTGTGTGCGGCAGGATGTGATATGGTCACGGGACAATGCCAACAGCAGGCAGGTGTCGAGGCTTGTATGCCAGGTGTCGTTTATCCGATTTGCGAAAACGGACTTGTCGTGAACTGCATCAATAATGCGATTGCTCGTGTGCCGTGCAACCAAGGTTTTTTATGCAGCGAAGGGACATGTGAACCCGGATGTCAAAGCCATACAGACTGTTCAGCACCTACACCGATTTGCGATTTTAACGCCGGAACATGTATTGCCGAATGCACAGCAAACGCCGATTGCAAAGATGCCGGCAAGCCCGTATGCGAAAGCGGTAAGTGTGTAGAAGCAAAGCCGGAATGCACGACAAACGCCGATTGTAAAGATGCCAGCAAACCCGTATGCGAAAGTGGCACATGTGTCGCCGGTTCTGTTCCCGAATGCACGACAAACGCCGATTGTAAAGATGCCAGCAAACCTGTATGCGAAAGTGGCACATGTGTCGCCGGTTCTGTTCCCGAATGTACGACAAACGCCGATTGTAAAGATGCCAGCAAACCTGTATGCAAAAGCGGAACATGCGTGGAAAAGCAAGGCTGTACATCAAACGCGGATTGTTCCAGATTTGCTCCTTTCTGCAACATCGAAACTGGAGAATGTACAACGCGTTTGGTGACGGGATGCCAAACCCATGCGGATTGTACCGATCCCGCTAAACCTGTATGCGAAGAAGGCACTTGTGTAGCCGGTACTGTCCCCGAATGCACGACAAACGATGAATGCACCGATCCTGCCAAACCCGTGTGCGAAGAAGGCACTTGTGTGGCACCTGCCCCCGAATGCACGACAAACGATGAATGCATCGATCCTGCCAAACCCGTGTGCAGCAATGGCACCTGTGTGCCTGCAGCTGCGCCTGAGTGCATAACAAATGATGAATGTACCGATCCTGCCAAACCCGTGTGCAGCCATGGGACTTGTGTCGCCGGTTCTGCGCCGTCTACCGGCAATTATAAAGTCGAAAAATGTACGCCATTAGCAGTGACCAATGGTCAAGCTTGTACAGTCGCAGGCTCGGGCGCCAAATACGTCCTGCGCGGCGATGTTTTAGGCACAGACACCGTTTGGGAAGGCGGCAGTGTTGTCATTGATGGCACAACGATCACTTATGTCGGCTGCGATCCCGATTTGACCGGCGCCACCGTCATTACATGCCCCAATTCCGTGATAACGCCGGGTATTATCAATGCCCATGACCATATCACATATTCGAATCAAGCCCCGGATTCATGGGGTGCCGAACGCTTTGATCACCGCCATGACTGGCGCAAGAATCAACACGGACACACCAACCACAATGCCAAAACTTCTCCGAATAACGAATCAGCCGAAATGCGCCAGCTCATGGCCGGCGTCACTTCGGTCTTCGGTTCCGGCATACTGGATGGCCTTATTCGCAACGTCGACAAAGAAAAAATCCATGATCATTCTTATCCATCTTATCAGACCTTCCCACTGGGCGATGGTAGCGGCATCACCGCCGAAAGCGGATGCTCGGCTTACAAATATAATACGGGCAATCCGAGTTACAATTTTGGCCCCCATATCGGCGAAGGCATCAATGCTGCGGCCCTCAACGAACTTCGTTGTTTAAGCGGCGAAGGTTCTGGTGCAAAAGATATCTTCAACAACAAACTCGCCATTATACACGGGGTTGCCGCCACGCCGGCGATTATTCAAAAGATGGCCAATGCTGGCTCCAGCCTTATCTGGTCTCCGCGTTCCAATATTTCATTGTATGGCGATACCGCCAATGTCGTGACGTATGACAACATGGGCGTCAATATTGCCCTCGGCACCGACTGGACACCCTCGGGTTCAGCAAATATGCTGCGCGAATATGCCTGCGTCGATTTCCTCAATACAACATATTATGGCGGCCATTTCTCAGACTACGAAATCTGGAAAATGGGCACCATCAATGCCGCCAAAGCCCTCGGACTTGATCCCGTCATCGGCGCATTGGCCAGCGGCAAGGTTGCCGATATTGCCATGTATGCCAAATCAGGCCGCAAGGCTCACCGCGCCGTCATCAGCGCCGAAAACAAAGACCTCCTGCTCGCCATGATCGACGGTGAGATTGTCGTCGGCGACAGCGCCGTCGCCAATGCCATAAAAGGTTCGAACTGTGCCACAGACACCGTTTGCGGTACAACTAAGAAAATTTGCCCCAACGGCACAAGCTTGGGCTATGCAACGATCAAAAATAATGCACGTTATCCGCTGTTTTTCTGTGGCGAACCGAGCAATGAACCGACTTGTGTGCCGCAACGTACGAGAACTCAGGATACAGATGAGCAGAACACAACCAGGTACGATGGCAATATTTCTGACAACTTCTCCGATCCCAACGATATCGATGGCGACGGCATCTCCAATGCACAAGATAACTGCCCGGGCATCTTTAACCCGATTCGTCCTCAGGATGGCACAAAAGCCAACCGCGCTCAGGGCGATGCCGACAAAGATGGCATCGGTGATGCCTGTGACCTGTATCCGCTGTGCTCAGCTTCGGATGCCTCTTGTCCAAGCCATGACGGCGGCACTATCACACCGCCCGTCGATCCCGAAGACCCCGAAGACCCCGTCGATCCCGAAGTGCCACCCACACTGGTCGGTTTCAGCCCCGACAACCTGCGCCTGAAACCCGGTGAATCCCAAACTGTCACCCTCAATCTCGACAAAGCCGCCGCCGAAGGCATGACGATTGCCATCGCGACAACCGCCACCGATTTGACGGTTCCGGATTCGGTTCAGATTGCTGCCGGTCAATCTTCAGCTACGGTCAATGTCGCCATTGCTGCCAACGCCGCAGAAAATCAGACCTACACCGTCGAAGCACGCCTGGGCACCGATGCGCCCAAAGTCCTCACGGTGACCATCGCGCCCCTTCACGTCAGCTTTGATAACGCTTATACCGTCGATTTTGTCGAAGCCCCCCTCGATCCGTCCGATTATGCCGCCGAATATTCAGTCGCCGTGACTTCTGATATCCAAATGACAGCCGTCGGCAACTTCAACGACAGCAGCAATGGCGAAGTCTATCTCGATGCCGCAGTACTGACAGGCAATTCAAGCAAATCGACTCAAATTCAGGTCACAGGCATTGCCGGCCTCGGCAGCCTGACCATCGACTGGCGCGCCTACAATCCGTCCGCAGCGTCTAACAAACTTCACATCTACACCAACGATAACACAACACCCGCCCAAACCCTGACATTTGGCAAAACCGATATCGATGTAACGACCTATACATTCGATGACGAATCTGTCACATCCTTCATCGTTGCCCCCGAAAAAGGGACTTCGACAAACAAAACCAACCGGATTGCCATCAACAGCATCAGCTGGACAACTTCAAATTAGGTCATTTAACAATAAATTCGCTTCGCCTATGCGCCTTTTAAGGCGCATACGGCTTCGCTGCGCCCCTATGTCGGCCTTCGGCCTTCATACGGGGCGCTTTTTTGTGTTTTCTCAAAACATTTACGCTTTGCGCGCAAATCTATGGTTTTGTGTGTTGGGGAATAGCTCTGTCCACCGTTTTAAATCCTTAGATTTAATACATTGATGTATCATACCTGTTTTATACCAAATATTGATATAAGCATTATGTGTCTCTAGTTCTGCATATGCAGTTTTCAGGGATATAAGCGCTTGTGTACGAGATGATTCGAACATGGGATCATCTACATATTTTAAGGTGGTTTTATGCTTATTAATCGCATCTAAAACTTGTAATAGATAGGAAAAATCACCGGATGTTTGATACATTGCACGATAAAGATGATGTAATGTATAAGGAATAGGGGATTCTGGGCACGCGCATGCATAAGCTGTAAACATCCCTTGCTTAAATACCTCATTCGTAAAGAATGGCGTTAATTTTTCCCAAATCTTTTCAATAGACTGTTGATATTTATTCATCCAAATCATGATAAATGCTTGAATATATGCCACAAAGGGTTCGTCACATTTTGCATTTGTCATAAATTGCATAATGTAATCATTAAAGGTTTCATTCGAATCATTGGGATTTGGTATATATTTATTTGCAAATATTAGAAGTAGCTCTGTGTATTTATTTTCATCTAACAGAATGTCTTGGCAAATGTAGGCTGCATCCCAAATCGCTGATTCATTGCCATAATTGAAAAGTTCGGTATGGTGGTTGAGCATTTTAACAGCGATATCTTTGGAAAAATCGTATGTATTAGGATTGTGTTGGAAAAACTCAACAGCTTCCTGAAGAACGTTTATGTCGTGGGTTGTTTCATATTCTCTGACATAATATTCGGAGATATGTTTTGCAACATAGCGTGTTTGTTCAAGCACAAACGGGGCTTTTTCGTGAATATCGAAGGCTGATTGTAGGGAGTCAAAATGGTTTGTTGCCTTGTATTGTTTGATATGTGTTTTAATCAGGTGTTTTGCACATTTTTTAGATATGGGTACACAATCCTGAGATTTGAGAGAATGTTCAAAAATTTGAGTCAAATTGGAGGTATCACGAATGATATCGGGTGCATCAAATTGTGATTTGTACAGTTCTTCGTACAAATCAGAAATGAGAATCCCGTGCGCATTTGCTGACATGCATATGTCAATTTCACGTAACACACTGTCTACAGGATTGCTTTGTATAAACTCTGTAAAAGAAGATTGGAATGTACTATAGATTTTTGTCTCCAACTGTGTATCGACAAGAATATCTTGAAAAATCCTCAATGCATTTAGCAGTAAAGCCGGGTGATTTGTGCTCTTACTCTTAGATATGTAGTGATTTGCTAACTGATGAAAAGTTTCACGATATTTATCTTCGTAGAATGAGCTCAATTTCCATCTGTATATATCGGCTGCATTGAGTAGCATTTGTTCATTTTTATTCGACTGAAATGCCAGAATATAACGTTCTGCAAGCAGTTCGTTTAAAGTATTTTGCTTTCTTTTGCAGTAGTTGCAAATGCATTTTTTTATATTATTTGACAGATTGTCAACAGATATATTGTTTAAGTTGGATAGGGAATGAAGTAATGATTGTTTGTAAGACCCATGATGATTGAATGGTGCTGAATCTCCAAGCATGTTGGTATCTGGTGTGGATTTTATCTCGCAAGTATCATGAAATACAATATCTTCTTGTGTTGTAAAATCGCCGTAAGGATAAGGATAAGGCACAACATTCAACCTGTATTCAGAGGAGTGATTTGATGTCTCAAGCAGTGCAACAAGAGTAAGCGGATCACCAACTTTGTAGCGTCCTTCTGGTGCAATAGGCATATTCAATTCACCATAAAGTTCATGATTATCGAATTTAGGATGTCTAAAACGATATATGACCCAAAACATAGGCGTGATGTGATTTATGATATGGGGGGGGCGATATTCTATATTCTTAGGACATGCATTGACATAATAAATAGCTGTTATTGTACCAACAATCTTCTCACCATATGATAGAATGTTTTCGATGTTTCTCAGTGCTTCTTTACGATCATACAGTAGATTTGAGTATGTGTCCGTTGAAATTAAGTTTTTACGATTTGCATTATCAATCGCGAGAGGGTGTGAGGGGGAATGAGAAGCGGAGGTTTTGAAAGCGGCTATCAGAGTAATAGGGAAGGAAACCATAAGAAAGACTGCTATAATGATTAATCCAACTTTTGATTGTATCAATATGTATGATAATATAAAAACTATTACGATGATTCCGAGGATTAGAATAGGGGGCTTAGAATTTGATGTCGTATTTGAAGACTCCATCAGCATACTGTTTGATGCTGAAATGTTTATAAAAGTTGGATATTTATTAAGATTGATATCAGCGCCTTGATCTAGGTTTTGCCAAATTTCATAATTTCCAGGTTGGCAAATGCATTCAACATCCTCCAGTTTGGGTATGCTTGTCTGCCTTAGAAAACTAAGAAAAGATGGCTGTTTTTTATGTGCCAGGGCTTCAAATTGAGCAATCAAGGTTGGATAATCACAAATACGATTGATTAAAGCAGGTTCCAGCATCATATTTAGTGTTTGAACAACTTCCTTTGGGAGATGCTGTAAATAGGGTTCAATGACAAGTTTAAAGTCGCAGGCAGGAATATCGGCAGGTGATGTGCCTGAAAGAAGTTCAACGGCAACTGCGGCAAGTGCGTATATATCGCTAGCAGGCTGTGCTTGTCCCATGAGTTGTTCAGGAGGCATATAACCAAAGGTACCAGCAACTGTGGAGCCGCCATTTTGTACTTGTGGATTGGCAACAGCACCAAAATCAAGCAATGTTACAGTGTATCGATGATCATTTGTCGGAGTCAGCATTAAGTTGGATGGCTTGATATCACGGTGGATAACTGGCGGGTGATGGGTGTGCAGCTTTTCCAAAATTTTCAAAATCTGTGTGATAATGTCGTATATCGTTTCGGTTTCAAATCTATGCTTTGATTTGAGCATCTCGGCCAAAGTTTGCCCATCAATAAACTTTTGGACAATACAAACAAAAGGCGGTTGAGCCTGGAGATCTTCAACATATTCATAAAAAGGTACGACACCTTGAATATTGAGATTTTCAAGAATGTTAGCTTCTCGTTTAAAAAGCTCGTACATTTTCCAAGTTGTAACCGAATGAATGTTAAGCTGCTTAATCGCCACGAGTTCATTGTCACTATTGCGCTTTGCCAGCCAAACTTGTCCTTGAGAGCCCTTTCCAAGCTTGTGCATATACGTGTAACGATTGGCCATTATCGAAGTGTTATCATGAACCTGGTGAGAATGATGTTCGTCATTGTCCATTGTACAATGTAATGGTGAGCAAGGAATGTTGGAATCGCTACAGGAAATTAACGGCTCTGAAGTAAGGTTTGATGGCATGGTATCTCCAAATTTAACTTATGAATGCGTACATTCCAGAAAACTCAGCTGATTATGATGTATCATGAATGATCCTGTCTAAAAATAGTTGACACATTTTCTGCAAGGAATTTGCTAAACTAGCGAAAGCTTGAAGAGGATGTAATGAAACGAAAATATTATGAACATGAATTTAAAGTCTAAGCCGTTAAATTGGCATTAGAAATCGGTCAAAGCAAAGCCTGCCGTGAACTCAATTTACCAGAGCATACGATTTACGGCTGGATGCATGCTTATCGTATGGGAAAACTTGATCTCGATTCAGAAATGCAAACACCAGCCCGAGCATTGACGATGAATGAGGAACTGAGAGCGCTTCGCAAGCAGGTAAAAGAGCAAGCCAAAGAAATCAAGCGTTTGCGAGAGGAAAAAGAGTTTCTTGAGGAATCAAGCACTTTTTTTGCAGCCAGCCGGCGGAAGTCACAAGGACGTGAGAATGTAATTCATTTCCAGAAAGACTTGCGACGGCATAGGGTAATTCAAGAATTAGAAAATTCAACGATCGTTGAATTGCTATCGGCAAAAGTAAATCATGTGCTCTGGGTACGGTAATGCATAAGCTTATTGTTATTGCATTTGGGGTTTGGAAAAATAAGCTCAAATATGACGATCAGTTTGAAACGAATCGTCAAAATATACTGAGCAAACCGATGACAGCGTGGACAGCCCATGTTCAGAGTGCAAGCGCCCCCTTCGTCCGTCGCGCACACACAATGTGGAACACCTGCAAAACGATGCTGTCAAGGCCGAACGCAGTGAGCCGCGTAGCGGTTGTCTTGACAGCGGGTTGCAGGTGTTACGCATAAGTGCGCAAGAACGAGGCGCTGAAACGAGGAATCCTGATGGAACCTAATAGGTAAATTTTATGAACATATTTTATTAAGATGCTTGACCTACAATACAGTATCTCTCCCAATGGGGGAGAACGCCCGAAGGGCGATAGTGAGGTCAAAGCTGACGAAGAAAGTGCACTGAATGTCATTATCATGATTTGCATTGGGAGCTTAGAAATCATAAAATAGGCATTGTGTATTGCCGTCAGGCAATAACAATGCCCGCGAAGGCGTATGGAGGCCGAAGGCCGACATAGCCGCGCGTTCTTATGCGTATGAATAAAGGAGTGTCTGATGCACCGCATTCATCCCGTTCGCTTGTTCGCTTTGTTGATTTTGGTTTCTGCTGCCGGCTGCAGTGGGGATGGAGCGATTATTGTTCCTGGTGCATGCGAAGACGGGGCAAAACGATGTCAAAACAGCATCTTTTCCACGTGTGTGGAAGGTGTATGGGTGACCGAGCAAAATTGCGAAAATGGCTGTAATGCTGCAGAAACAGCGTGTCAAACCCCGGAAGCTTCGGAAGGATGTCAAAATGGCACCACACGATGTGTCCATAACATTGAAATGGCTTGCTTAGAAGGTGCATGGGAACAGACACGCACGTGCCCGGATGGTTGCGACGATGCAGAAGCCAAATGTCTGGAATCGGGTGATGTTGTGGATCCCAACACTTGTCACGAAGGGGAAACACGCCAGGAGAACGGCATTACACTGATTTGTGTCGATGGGCTTTGGCAGCCGCAGGATTGTGAAGATTGTGAAACAGCTGCATGCGAACACGAGGGCGCGTTATGTCTCGACGGATGGATTGTCACTTGCCAGGATGGGCATGTAACCTCAAAAAAGGTATGTGAAAATGGCTGCCATGATGGGGAATCCGTTTGTGCAACAGTTGAAAGCACCCCCGAATGTCAGGAGGGTACGCAAAAATGTACCTCGGATAAATTGTATACGTGCAAAGAAGGCGTTTGGCAGGTGGATATGACTTGTACGCATGGATGTCATGCCGATGGTACGTCCTGTGCAGAGTGTAAAGCCGGTGAATCTACATGTTCGGATGGCATTCAAAAGTTATGTACAGGCGATACATGGCAGTCTGTGCCTTGTCCTTATGGCTGCGGTGTCGATGGCAAAACTTGTGAATCTATCAATCAAATGCAGCCCACGAGATATCTCGATGGTTCGGGCTTGCATTCACCGATAACGCCGTATGTGGCGGAACAAATGCGAGCCATTGCGGCAAAAAATACGAGCCGGAAAACGGATGTTTTCATCAAAGTCGGAGATTCTCATTATGATAAAGATTTTGACGGCCGTTTTATGCTTTGTTTTTCGGATGATACAAGTGCCAAAGTTACGCTTGATGGCCGTACCGAACTTGAATCCGTGATTGAAGCATTCCAAAGTGATCGCGATTCGTTTAACCGCGATTCATATGCTGCCGTTGGCGGAAGTTCCACGCGCAATCTGTTCCAAGTGACACCTGACAATATTACCAAAGAAATCAATGATATGTCGCCGCGCTTTGCTTTCTTTGGACATGGATGCAATGACATGGGCAACGGCTGTTATGCGCATGAAAGCAGCGGCTGTAACGGCTATGCCTGGGCGCTTCAGGATTATTATCGCCAAGTTAATAAAGCCATGGATATTATGATCAATGCCGGTGTCATTCCATTGATTTCCGCCATTGCACCGCGCAATGATGCCCCCGCTAAAGTCAGTTATATGGATGGTGCTGCCAATATTCCGTCAACATCGGATTATCCCAAATATATGAGCCGGACTTTTAATGCGGTGGCTCGTGGAAATGCCGAAGCACGGCAACTGCCGTATTTTGATACATTCCATGCCTTTATTGATTTGCCCGATCGCGGTATTTCAAGTGACAAATTGCATGCCAGTCATTCGGGTTCTCCATGCAACTTTGCTTCTGACGGGCTTCAGTATGGTGTAAACACGCGGAATCTGGGCAGCATTCAGCTGTTGGATCGGGCATGGCAAGTGATTGGCAAAGGCAAGGATGCTCCGGATCGCGTCACAGAACCGTTCATTGGTTCAGGGTCTTCAGCAGATCCTTTTGTGATTAACAGTTTGCCCTATACGCATTCCGGCGATACCTCCAAAAGTGCGAACAGCCAGATTGCCTCTTATCCCGGCTGCTCAACGGCCAAAGAAGGCGGCGGCGAATACATCTATCAGATGGAACTGACTTCGGACAAACGCCTGCGCGTGTTTGCCGTCAGTGCCACCGGTGTCGATGTCGATATTCAAGTCATGCGCGGCAATATTGACGGCAATGCCTGCATAGCTCGCGATGACATTATGTTGCACGGCAAATTCAAAGCCGGCACCTATTATATCGCGGTCGATACATATTCAGGCAGTACGGCCAAACCTGGGCTTTATTTGCTCGGCATTGTCGAATGTGATCCCGAAGATAAATATTGCGATACCCCATTATAAGATAGACACATCAATATAAGGAGAAAAGACATGGCAAAACAAATGGCATCCTTGAGTCAGGTGGCATTGTCCAAAATCCGTCAGTCCTCTCAAACAAAAGCCCCGACACCTGCCATGCGCAAAACCATTGTTCAAACGGATATCAAACGCGCATCAGGTATGTCAAAAGCAGGCAGTATTTCCAAACAAGCCGATCCGATTGGAACATGCCAGGTAACTTGCGGTGCCCTCAACGTCCGAAGCGGTGCCGGCACCAATTATCCGCGCATAGGCGGCCTTTCCAAAGGTCAGACAGTACAAGTTTATGAAGCCACAGGCGGATGGCTGAAAATTGCTTATGGCTCAGGTTATGGCTGGATTTCTCAAAAATATACCGACTATAAAGCCTCCGAACCGAGTCAGCCTGAACAACCCGAACAACCTGCTACATCGCAAGGCGTCATCACAGCCGATTCCTTGAACGTGCGCAAAGGCCCCGGCACGAGCTATGAATCGATTGGATATTTACACAAAGGCGACCAAGTCACCATTTTGGGCGAAAGTAACGGCTGGTATAAAATCGATTATAATGGTCAGGAAGCCTGGGTCAGCGGCAAATATGTTGAAAAAACAGAAGGCGGTTCAACAACACAGCCGCAGCAGCCTGAACAGCCCGAACAGCCGTCCACTTTTGAAGTCATCGTTTCGGCTACAACGCTCAATGTGCGTTCAGGTCCAAGCACCGATTACGGCAAACTCGGAACCTTGAGTGCCGGTGCCAAAGTCACCGTATTGGAAGAAAAAAATGGCTGGTACAAAATTGATTATAACGGTCAGGAAGGTTGGATCAGTGCATCCTATACGTATATTCCCGGCGTTGCCTCAGAAGCCGGCCAAAA
>JAGBXG010000271.1 GCA_017629415.1 Pseudomonadota bacterium
TGCTTTGCGCCAGTGATGGCCGTACATACTCCAGATAGCCATGGCACCGCGCAGAACGCGATACATGTGCTGCGGCTGGCGTGTTTTGGCGCTGAAAATGATATAAAACTTGCAGCCATAAGCACCGACAATGACGAGGATGAGGAAACCGCCCAGGCATAGCCATATTGTGCGCCAGGGAATTTCAAAGTTGGAGTCTCTGGCTTCGGGGGAACGGCCGCCGCTTTTGTCGTTACGTGCGAGTTCGCCAAATAAGGATTCGAGGGACTGATCGACGAAAGAGGGGGGATCGGCATCGCCATTTTCTGGGAAAATTTCGAGGGTGACCCAGCCAACGCCGTCCACATGGATTTCGGGCCAGGCATGGGCTTGGTTTGCCATGATGAGGACGGCAGAGTTTGTGCCTCTCAAGCGGTTGTCAATGGCATATCCGATGGCCACGCGAGCCGCAATACCTTGAGAACGGAGCAAGTAAACCGCAGAGTGTGCAAAATGGACGCAATATCCCCGAAGAGAACCAAACAGGAATGATGCCGTGGGATCGGTGGCATCGATATGTTTGGTTTTCATGGTGTAATAACCTTCTTTTTCAAGCCATGACTTGATGTAGAGGGCTTTGACGACATCGTCGCCTGCAAAACGCGGGTCTATTTGACGCACAATGATGTCAGATAATGCGCGATAACGTGGATCATCCGGGATTTCGAGATAGTGAGCTTTTTGTTCCTGGGTCCAATCTGCGGGAATGCTGCGACGGCCAATCAAACGGATTAAATCGAGCGAAAGCCCGAGGCTTTCAACGCCGTATGATGAGACAAAAAGCTTAGGATCCGGGTTTTGGATGGGAAACAGCTTTTGGCCCATGGCCAGCTGGGGCGGCTGTGCATGCGACTGCATGAGAAACATCGAAGTCGAAATTTTGTCATGCAAAGCCGGGGTTTGCATGGGTACAGCTTCGAGGGCGTTCGTCAGGGGCAATGTCGAAATGACATCTTTGTCGATGGCTGAACCGACGAGATGATTGCCGTCATAATCACTTAGAACATTTTGGCGGAAATGGAAGATGCCATCGCCCGGGGTAAATTCATTATAAAAGACGGCAATTGCAATGGGGATGGGCTTTTCGTTGCCTGTGGGACCATTGTTATTATTGTTGTTTGATTTATTGTTATCATTGTTATCAGCGTTTCCGCCGCCGTTCTCGTTGTCATTGTTATCGTCGTTATCGGAATCTGAATTGTCGTCATTATCGGATGGGTTATTCTTGTCATTATCGCTCATGAGTCCCAAAGGATCTTCGGCGTTGACGGGCAAATGCGCAGATTCAAGCAATGAAGCCGCGAGCAAGGCTAAAATGGCGAGAATTGCTAAAGAATAGATGGCTTTACCGGGTTTAACTTTGCTGAACAGCAAAGGAAGTGAGAGGAAAGCCGCGCCGATGCCCATGTAACGGTAGACGGTAATGGGATCATAGCCATTGCCATAAAGATAGTCGGCAAAATCGCGAGGATTGTTCAGATTAAAATCGCGGTGAGCAAAGAAAATATAGACGAGTGTACCGATCAGAAGGCTGGATTCGATGAGTTGAGCAGTTCTAAATCGCAGGGCAAGGGAACGGCTGGCAAAGACAATGCCGAAAACGATGCCCATGAAATACCAGAATTGTGATTGATGAATCGTGGCAGCCAGGGTACTGCCGCCGACGATATTCAGCATGAAATAGCTGCCGGATAAGCCAATAGCCGTGATGATGCCAGCCAACAGCAGACACCAGATTGTGCGCACGCGGACATGGGCACAAAATGCAGCCAATAGAGCAGCCAATATCACAGCAATAGCGGCAATGGCATGCCCCAAGCCTGACACTAATGGCCATGTGTAGCCAATCGCGCTCAAGCAAAGCAGCACGCATTTGATAATTTGTACCCAAATGGATTCTTTCATGGATATTCGTTAAAAAATTAAAGGTTTGTCATTGTGCCTGTGCTCACATCCATGATGCGGACGGTGCCAAGCGGTTTCAGAGCATTGCATAAACGCTGAAACTCATCTGTTTCATGCTCGATTTCGTCCATGGCTAACCAAAGTTTTTGCCATTTGCTGCGCGGTTTGGCTTGAGATTGCTGTTTTGAACCATCAACAGAAACGATAAATACGGGTTGAATGCCGTAATGACTGATAAATTTTTTGACATAATCAAGCCAGGGACCGAGTTTTTGCGGCACGAGTAAAAAGCAATGTGCCATCATATTTTGGCTGACTAATGGGGCGACGGTCATCAAATCTTCGCCGCCACGATTTTGGTGTGAAACCGAGTCAATGACATCACTGAGGCCTTCTTTTTCGTCTGAAACAAGGCGTTTTGCGCCGTCAGCGGCAAAGCAGAGATCGCCGTCATCGACACCAAAGGACGAGAGAAAAGACCGCGCCATGGAAGCAGAAGCTTCATCTTTTGGGCCAGAGATAAAGTAAACGAACATGTCATTTTGTTCGACAATGGCGGGTTCAGGGGCGCGTACCACAAGTTTTCTGCTGCGTGCAAAGACTTTCCAGAGAATGAGTTTGAGGGGATCGCCGGCCTGATATCGGCGCATTTCAACGAGTTCCCCACGCGGATCACCTTCCGGATGAGAGTATCCGTCACCTGTTGTGCGTGTCTGAAATGCCATCATTTCAAATTTGCTCGTGGCAGGCTGGATTTCTAAAGACACAGGCTGGGCCATGACAAAAGTCATCGATGTCAGTCCAAAGATGTCTTTGACGGTAATCTTGCGATGTAATTTCTCAAAACGACCGCGTCCGATGGGTTCAAGCCATTCTTTTGTCCAAATAGAATGCCGTTTTTCATGTCGGACAAAAGCTTGAGACTCCATGATTTCCGTTTCAACCGTCACAAATGGCAGGAAAAAAGGACTGAAGACGGCATAAGCCGAATCGAGGTGACCGCCGACTTCGTTCTGGGCTTCCAAAATCAAGGTACGATTATGGGATCGCGTCAGACTGTAAACAAGAGCTGTGCTGATGAGGGTAAAAATGACTTGTAGTGCCCATGCAAAAATCAAAATTGAAACGGCGGCATACAAGATTTGATTGGCGTGTGCGCTGACTTCCCAATACCAGACATAATAAATGAGTACAGCCAGTATGACACTCATCCAAGTGAGCGGAAAAAGTCCGTGTGCAATGCGCCAGGCACTGCGCAGCGTTGCCCCAATACGGCGCCATGGGATAGATTTTTGAAATGAAGTCAGAGGAAAATCAGGCATTTGAATGGGTACAATGTTCTTTATTGGGCATACAAAAAGTTCTTTTATGGCTTTGCTCTTTTGAA
>JAGBXG010000031.1 GCA_017629415.1 Pseudomonadota bacterium
CATCGAAGCCAGCGGACTCGTCGATGCCCTTTATCCGCTTATCAAGGTTTTCAATCAACACGACAGAACCGATATTCTGGCTCGTGTCATCGCCATTCTGTTTGAATACTATCCCACAGATCATTACGAATATACCGATGCAGAAGGTAAACCGCTTGAGCTGCAACCGTCCGACTTCCGAAGCCTCGAACCCGTCCTGATTCGTGCCCTGCGCGAAACAGATGTCGTCGCCGATGTCGGCGCACTCGGAGATGCCCTGCTGAATGTCAAACTCACAGACGGCACACTGCTGGCCGCAAGATTCGAAGACTTTGTCGAATACTTGCTTCAGCCAGACAAAACCTTGAGAAAAATTGACGGGACAGAATACACCAAAGATCCGCAAGGTAACTTTATTGCACCGCTTTCGCCTGCTTACCTCTACATCGATGCCATCCGCGATATCAACGAAGTCTTGGACGCATACCCCAAAACCCAAGAACAGCTTGAACACGCGCTCAACGGCATGGCCAATATTACGATTAAGACGCAAAAACAACCAGATGGCCAAATTCGCTTCGAAAAACCCGCCGGCATACAAATCGTAGCCAGCGCTGTCGAACTTATGCACACCCTCTTTGTCGAAAAAACTGCCGATGGCACACGCCATGAATGGATCCACAACGAAGCAGTCCCCAATGTTGTCGATTTGCTTTCAGGCCGACTCATTTATGCTTTCTTCCAGCTCTTCAATGACCTCGATGCCGATCCCGAAGGACTGGAAGATTTCCGCCGCCTCATCCTGCATTTAATGGAATCCGGCAAAGATGTTCCCACACATCTGACAGGCACAGCCTATATCCTCATGGACTGGATGCTCGAACAAAAAAGTCTGGATGCTTTTGCCCACGTCTTTGCTGCACCGATCGCGCCGGATTACACCTGGACAACCATCGGTTTTGCTGAACTGTCCTATATCACAACCATGCTTGTGACCGTAGATGCATTCAATGAATGCGATCCGGGCCAGTCATTCATGCGACTTTTCTACCGTTTCTTCGAAACTGAAACACAATCCAAATCTAATGCCCAAAGAATCTTCGAAATCGGCGGTTCACTTTTCCGCGCGGAACCCGGCTCTTCCAAACCGCGTCAACCCGCCGATTATAAAATGTTTATCGACTTCGTACATGATCTGTTTACCGACGATGTTCGCGGCGTTGAACGCATTTTCGGCGTCATCGATTTCACCATTTGGGGAAACAATGGACGTCCTGCAGACTGGAAACCCGAGGATGCTTCCTGGCAAATCAAGTTTGATTAAAACTTGTTGTATACTTTTTTCGGGCAAGGGGGCAGCCGCCCCCTGCGGCGCGTTTTGCGCGACGTATAGAGCAAAGCGATATAGCCGCGCAGCGCAAGGCGTATGGAGCGAAGCGACATAGCCGCGCAAATACGCGCCTACCCCCTCTACTGAAGCTGCCGGCACTGCCGCAATGCCGTTTCAGGCTTCATTCAGACCCTTTCCGGAACGCTTGATATCCCCATGCATACAGTCACCAAACTGATATTCATCCTGACTTTTTTGCTTTGTGCCACCGAAGCCTGGGCCGGTGGTTTCTTTATTCCGCTCGGCGGTGTCGCCAATACCGGACGAGCCGGTGCTGCCATCGTTTCAACACGTGATCCCAATGCTATCGCGTATAATCCAGCACTGATCGCACTGAACGAGGGACACCAGCTGCTCATCGATATTACATGGGCCATGCTTCAGATGGAATATCAAAGAGCACAACAGTTGGAAAATAACGGCACAACGACAACTTTTGAAAAAGTGTCAAATGAAGCCCCCGGCATCACCATTCCGCAAGTGCTGTTTACAACCGATTTTGGCACCGATCAGTTTGGATTGGGCGTGGGGCTGTTTCCGCCCAATTCTGCGCCTGCACGCTATCCTATCGATGGACCGCAGCGTTATGCCGTCATTGATATGGCCAATACCCTGGCTTTTACGACTGAATTGGCTTTTGCATGGCGGCCGCATCCTCGTTTTTCTATCGGTGCTGGTATTCAGAACGTCACATTTATTTTTAAGGGTACCGGTATTTCCAGTACTTATTTCGGTGTTTTGGCTGCCCCCGAAGATCCCGATATGGACAGCATCATTTCCATTGATGCCAGCGACCTGTTTACCCCCAGCGCAAACTTCGGCATCTGGGCCGAACCCGTCGACGGCTTCGAACTTGCTCTGACATTCCAGCTTTTTACCGATATCCAATCTTCTGGCGGTAAACTCTATGCTGCATTGCCCAATCATTACATCTATGAACACACTGTCCTGAAAGCCGAAAAAGGCGATATGGCCATGTCATTGCCGTGGACGATCAAATTCGGTCTCCGATACAATCATCACAACATCTTTGATATCGAACTCGATGCCTGGTACTCGCGGTGGAGCCGACAGCAAGAGATTCATCTCTATCCACACGACGTTTGGCTGACCGACAATGCACTCGTCGATGATGTCCAAGTCGGAAATTTCGATATTCCGCGTCATCTCAAAGATACTTGGGGCATCGCTATCGGTGCCGACTGGAATATATTGCCCAATCAACTGACCCTCAGAGCCGGTTTTATGTATGAATCCGGATCTGCACCCGAAGCCTACTATTCTGTATTTTCATTCGATAATCACAAGTTTGCGCCTACCATCGGACTTTCTTATACCATCGCCTTTGCACGCATTGACTTTGCTTTTGCTCACGTGCATCAGCTGCCGATGACCGTCAAAAATGGCGAACTGAAACAATATAATATCGTCTATCCCGAAAAAGCTGTCGTCACAAACAATGGCAAATACAAATCATTCTATGATTTCATCGGCGCAGGCGTGAATTTTACATTCTGATCCTTCTTGCAGGCTTCGCCCACGATATATACAACGTTCTTTATATACAACGTTCTTTTGGGGCTCTGCCCCAAACCATGACAAAGCCCTCAAGCACCTTGGAACCCACCATAAATTTGACGGTTTTATCAATAAAACAAATACTGACAACTCGCGATTTTAGGGGATATTCTGCCCCAAATCATGACAAAGCCATCATGCACCTTGGAACCCACCATAAATTCAATAAAACAAATACTGATAACTCGCGATTTTGGAGAGATATGAGGCCCCGTAATATGCCGAGTCGTAAGTCATTTGCAACTTTGCACACACCATGCCCTTGAACTTTACATACCCAAAATAAAAAAATAAAAATAAAATCGTCACAACGGGATTTAACTTGGCATCACACGGGATGTAGCAATAAAGCTACCCATACTCAGTCCCATGTATGCAAACAGCACGTCCCCCTCCTAAACCTCCCGTTTGATGACTGCCTTGTGCAGAATCACAACATAACGCATGATTCGTATCTGCCGTCAGTCCGTCCCTCTGACACAGAATACAATTTATCTATGATGTTCTGACGAGAACCTCATGAATGAATGTCATGCGGAGCCGGTGCGCGCAGAATCGAAATGCTCAAAACTGCAGACACAGATGCTCACTCAAAGCTCGTTTTCGTGACATACACGGAAAATCGGCTTTAGATTTGATTGTTTCAAATATAAAGCTCAGAGTTGAGGGAGGACTGTGTTTTGTGCGCACAACGCACCCGGGCAGGGATGGCGGCGGCGGCGGGGGTGGGGGAGCCCAAATGATATTGGGCACAGTCTACCTACAATGCGCTAAATAGAGAGAAAAACTATCTTCTGCTCACCCTACGTACAACAGGTGCTCCCCACCCTCCTTGCAATTCAGCCCCATTCTCCTTCTTTTTGAAGTAACCATCTTGAGAATCTTCGATAACTTCACAAAGACAAGAATTCCGTGCAAAATTGCACATCATAAAAGATGCACTTATCGGCAAAGGATAGGGGGTACTATGAGCAAAACCATTTTGAATATAATATAGGATCGGAATGGTATCCCCAATTTTAATATCCGTTGGGGGCAATTCACTATAATAAGAATGGATTACAGGATACGGACTATTATCATCAGGCGGATTGAAAAAATAGTCGATTTTCCAAACAGGTTTTTGAGGCTTGCAACGTTGCTGCAAATGCTCCATCGCAGCAGAGGACTCATATTTTCTTAATTGAAACAGATATGAATTGGAAACGGCTTGAAGCAAAGTGATATTTTGAACTTCAGCCAGTGATTTCCTGCCGTGTGTAAAAATACGCTCAAAAGGCTGTCTGCCATTTTGTTTGCATAATTCTATATTTTCTTGAATGAATCGATCATGCTCTTGTTCAGCTCGCGTTTTCACAACTTTTAAACTAAGCCAGGCAAAAAGCCCCCCAACCAATAAAGCTCCCACTCCCAATAGATATATCCCAAAATAGAAGGCAAGCACCACCATAGGTAAAACAACCAAAGAGATCTGCACAATCCCAAATATTTTGCCAGCCTTGATCCAGCCAGAACTATCAAGGGCCCTTAAGGGATGCGCCTCATGAATTTCTCGCAGGGTAATCGGAATCCTATCCATGATTTGGCGATAACGATTCGCATCTTTCAGCATCATCTGATATGCTTTCGGAAGTTTTCTAGGCACCGTATCTGACAAAGCTTGCCAAATGACAATATTGCCATGCTGACCAATGCTTCGGACACTTTCTAGCTGGGCTTCAACATCAACAGAAGAAGCTTTCGTCTGCGTTTGCAAAGCATGAAACTGATGCTGCTGAAATTCGGTGAGCGTACGGTTAATGGCAGCGTAATGACCCAATCGTTTTTCAGGATTTGTTTCTAATAATTGCCATAAAAACTCTGTCACTGCGTGAGGCAAATGTTCCAAATGCGGATCAATCAGCAATTTCAGGTCTCTGGTTTCTATTTTTTCTGGCGGTACACCACTTAAAAGATAAACTGCAAGCACACCAAATGAATAAATATCACTGAGGGGTGTCGGCTTTCCAATGAGCTGTTCCGGCGCCATATAGCCGTAAGTTCCTGTTACCGTAGACCCCCCATCCTTGACTTGCGGATTGGCCACAGCACCAAAGTCAATGAGAAAAACTTCGGGAATACTGGAATATTGACCATCACCATAACGCAAAATCACATTAGATGGCTTGATATCGCGGTGAATTACAGGCGGATACTGCGTGTGAATGCGATGAATCACGGAAAGCAAATTTTTGAGAATGCCACAGCTATCTTCAAAAGAAAAACGTGTGTGATTATCGAGATAATATTGCAGTGTATGCCCTTCAATATACTCTTGAATAATGACAGCCGTCGGTTTTTCTGAATTTAAAGCTTCTATCGATTCATAAAATTTGGCAACCCCAGGCACATCAAGTCGTTTCAATACCTGAGCTTCACGATTAAACAGCTCATATTGCTTCCATTCGCTGACGGAATGAATATTGAGCAGCTTGATGGCCACCTTTTGATTATCCGCAAGGCGAATACCGCCGTAAACAACACCCTGCGCCCCATTGCCGATCACTGCATTGACAATATATTTGTCTTTAAGCAGTGCGCATAACTCAGGTGACAAATCGATAAAATGACTGTCTGATTTGGATGCCAAACTTGAAGAGGAAAGACAATGTTCCAACTGCTGTTCGTGTGTATTCATCAAAGATACTTTCAAAAATCTATAACAATGAAAAAGTCATAAAAGGAACATGGAGTGGGATACTGAGACCATTTCACGACCAAAAGTGAGTTATCAGTTCCCATCCCTCCACGATAAATGTCAATTCCATTTTTGATTTCAAGATTCTGAGCCTTTGGCAAGGGGTGGAGAGGAAGTTCCAAAAGAACTTTACGTATGCCAAGCTGCCCCATCCCACCTATTCAATGCTTTTAACCGAGGGTAAAAGCAGCAACGACATCAGTATCAACGGGCCAGTCACCATCGAGATTTTGATTCAAAATAATGACCACGCGTTTGCTGTCTGGTGTCCAAAAGGCGTTTTTAATGCTGATTTGGGCATATTTGGATTTGGTAGGGTTCGCAAAGATGGGGGCATAACCGAGCGTCATCGATTGACCGCCGGCCGAAAGCGTAAGCTGAAGATTTTCACCAATGACCATACCCCCTAATTGATAACCGGCAGGTGCCGCCATGCCGGCAACATGGTTGGCATGAATGCCGTAAGGCGCAACTTCTTTAGAAGCTAAAGCTTTTTGAAGTGATGTGCCGGCAAGGGGATATACCAGCGTGGGACCTTGACCGCCGACTTTGTAAATCACAAGGGATTGTCCAGAAAGCTTGCTGCCCTGGACAATGGCATAAAAATCAGGGTTTGCACCAAAACCAATAAATTCCATGGTGATCTTATCGGTATCTTGTGCGTGTACTTCGGCAGGTGCTTCAGCGACAGCAACAAGACCGGCACAGGCAAGACATGCTGCGATGGCGATGTTACGAATGCATTTTTTCATAAAAACCTCCGTTTAAGTCTAGAGGGCTGCTCATCGATAGATGCAGCCTTGATCTATGCAATATTCATATCGAAAAAGTATGCCAAAACTCGACAAAAAAATTTATAAGCTGTCACCAAAATCTTCGCGGAATTTCCGCATAAGTTTGACTTGCCAGTCGCTGGTGGGAGCAAGTCGGCCGAAGAAGAAGCGTAAGACTTTGGGTTCTTCGACCCATTTGAGACCACCAATGAGATCACGGTTGTCGTAAAGCCATTTAACGCGATCGGCACAATATTTAATTTGAGACAATGTGAAGACGCGACGCGGAACAGCCAAACGCAAAAGTTCTAAGGCGGCATAATGTTCCGAGCCATCGGGGTTGCGCTGTTCTGACAGCGAACCGCGTTCCATACCTCGAA
>JAGBXG010000032.1 GCA_017629415.1 Pseudomonadota bacterium
CACCGTCGCATTTGCATTCGCACTTGTCACCGTCGCATTTGCATTCGCACTTGTCACCGTCGCATTTGCATTCGCACTTACAGGCCTCCTGCTCAACAGAATCATCGCGCTCATCTTCTTCGTCGTAAAGATCATTCAACGCTTCAATGTACTTGTCACAGCATTCAGGAAGTGAAAGCTCATCACGGCTTACGAGTTTATAAACTTTCTTACCAAGCTTACGGTAAATCTCATTCGCATTATACTCACGGACGCGTTCTTCAACAACATCCCTAACTTTTTCACCCGTGTCTTTGGCGGTTTCAACAGCCGATTTGCCTAATGTCTGAGCCTTCGACAAAAATGAATTGAACATGTCCTTCATGGAATCTTTCTTACTGTCTGTCATTTTCTATCTCCTTACAGTTAAGCCACTCATTGTATGGCTGTTAAAATGCACAAGCCTGAGGATGTGCCTGCTGAATCGTCTCAATGGCACCTTTGTAACGCATCACTCTGAAATTATCTTCCATATTTTCTTGCTGAATGGATTCAACCTCATGCAAAGCTTCCGTCAAAACCGCACATGCATCGACAAAACGCCCATCATGATTTAAAATGACTGCAATGGCAAAATCATAATCATACGCTTTAGGCATCATCAACCTGAACTCAGCAATGCGCTGCAGCTTTTGTTCTGATGTCATCGTCGAACATTCAATCTGCCATCTGAAAAATGCCAACTGCTCTTCTGGCGGCTCAATACGCGCTCGTGGAAACTGACGACCGGCTACTGCAACCCAAAGCTTGCGATGCAATAACCGCGCATAAGGAAACATCTCAGGCTTCAATTTACCCTGGGCATCCAGAAATCCTTCTTTCTGCGCCACTTCCTTGAATGCAGTAATCTCCACATCAAGCTGCTTGTCAAGCTCTGGTGAAACATCTTTACACAAATTCACCAATTCCGCACGCTTTGCAGCATCCCCTTCATAAACAGGAACCATGACCTCAAAAGCACGAATGCTGGCCCAATAATCCGCATGAATGGAATTCTCCATCACATAATCCATCGCATCCGCATTAAATTGCTCTGTACTATCCTCCCAGCCTTCAATATTCCCTGAAGCAAGGGTGCGGTAATGGATCCAATCACAAACCACACGTACGCCAGTCGGATTCCCCATCACATCCATCGGCTTCCCAAACCACTCAGGGTACACGCGATCCAAAAGCGCAAACTGACCCTCCATTGACTCAAATTCAAGAGGAACAGGATTAACGCCTTTCTTGCATCCCGCGAAAGAAAGCACCAAAAAACAAGCAAATACTAAACCAATTATACGATAAAAACGATATGAATGACGCATGCCGAATCCATTTCTGCAAAAGAAAACACACCCGATATATTTTCGCACAATTCCCAAATCTGAGCAATAACAACTGAATCATAGTTAAGATGTGTTCAAGAAATAACATAAAAAAAGGCAAGACATCATGCCTTGCCCTGAACCACATATATACCGCATACTGATTATACATAACTGCATCAATCCAACATGGCCTTGCAACGCTCTATAGCTTGCCGCACAGCATCCGACTCACGCGCATGCGCCGAATGATTTAATGCTTCCTCATATTTGCCAAGATTAGTACAAGCTATCGTCAATAATTCATATGCACGCTCTGTCTGATCTGCGTCTTCAGCCACCTTCTTCATCCGATGACCATAAATTTCAAGTGATTTCCAATCATGCTCACGCGCTGCCGTGCGTCCCTTTTCATAAAGCGCTTCCGCCTGAATCCCAACCAAACGCTTGGGTTCTGAATGACCGCTCAAACTGCGATAAGCCTCACGAATCCCCCCTAAATTCATCATCAAAAAATAAGCTGCAATAAAAATCATCCACATCTGATGATGAACAACAAAGTATACCAGCATCAGACCTGCCAAAATCACACTGATAACAGATCCTGTAAACTCCGCCTTAGGCTCAGACATAAATTTACGCAAAATATGCCCCATCAATTTGCCACCATCCATCGGACGACACGGCAAAAGATTAAATATGCTCCAAACAAGATTGATCCACATCATGTTCAGCACAAATGCATTCAAATACGGAAATTGTCCCCAAATAAAATCAAAACCCAAAACTGAGAATAAAATCTGTATCAAAAAAAACAAGCCACCGACAACCAGACCTGCTGCCGGACCCGCAAAGGTAATCTTAAACTCTTGCTTGGAATTCAATGCCGGTGAATGTACCGTTATGCCACCAAAACCGTGAAACATAATAGCTGGTCTCAATCCATAACGTTGAGCCACCAAAGCATGACCCAACTCATGAATCAGAATGCTGATAAATACACAAACACCAAAAATAATCATTTGAAAAACATCCCCCATCCCCATACTCAAAATAAACACAAGTATGAGAAATATCGGATTCAAACCCACAGGAATGCCCTTAATGGTAAATAAATGTATGCCTTTCATAAAACACAAAAACCATGACAAATGGCACAAAAAAACAGACAAATTCCCCCGCTTTCACAAAAACAAAAAAAGCGCCCGAGGATTTCCCCGAACGCCTTCTAAAACTTCAGAACATGCTGAAATTATTCCGCATCAGAAACAACGGAAACTTTCACTGTCGCAACGACATCATGAACAAGCTTGATTTCGACTTCGTGATCGCCAAGTTCACGAATCGGCTGAACAAGATCGATTTTACGCTTGTCAACTTCATGACCCAACGCAGCAAGAGCATCAGCAACGTCACGGTTCGTAACAGAACCGTGAATGCGGCTTTCGCCAGCCACTGCAGCACGTTTCAATGTCACCTGAACACCATTGAGCTTCGCCTGAAGTGCTTCGGCTTCTTTGCGAACTTTAGCCAATTTGTGTTCGATCATCGCTTTCTGATGAGCAAATGCCTTGGCCTTGTCTTCTGTTGCAAGTTCTGCAAGACCCTGGGGAATCAAATAGTTGCGACCATAACCATCAGCAACCTTGACAATATCACCCATGTTACCAAGGTGGGCAACGTCTTCTTTAAGAATTACTCGCATGGGGGTTCCTCCTTATTCGTCGTCCACAAGTTCATCAAGATCATCATCGTCAATGTCAACACTGCTGTAATCAGCCGTGTCTTTCGGAGCACAGCTGCCTTCATTCACAGCTTCAGCCTTGCGCTTCTCAACATCAACATCATCACCCAGCTTCACCGTCATGTACTTAATGACAGGCTCAAGGATGCGAAGATTACGTTCAATCTCAGCTACCATATCATTATAGCCAAGATAACGAAGATAAAAATAAATACCGTAAGCACTCTTCTGGATTTTATAAGCAAGCTTACGTTTACCCCACTCTTCCTGCATCAGGATGTGGCCGTCAAGCTTCTCAATAATACCGGTCATACGGTTGAGAACTTTGTTGCGATCTTCGTCAAGAACGTCTGAACGAAGAATGAACACTGTCTCGTACTCTCTCACTGTTTTGGGATGATTTACAAGATAAGCCATTACGCTCTCCCTATGGTACTGATTCGGCTTCCAAATATAACCCAAATTCACCCTGAATCTGGCATGGAAGCAAGGAGCGCGCGGCTTATACACATCACTTAGAATGCCCGCAAGATTTTTTTTACACGTTTAAACATTTATCAGTAACTGTTAAGTTATTATACTCATTTTCATTTGTAACAGACTGTATCAAGCTCGGTTTTCATAAATAAACTTTAACATTCATAAAAATGACGCTTTTTTATTCTAAATCGCGCTTTTTTTGACTCACTTGGCACTTTTGCAATATTTTGGCTTATATTACTCAATGGAATTGCTATGGTGCAAACACATTAATCCCCAAATAGCCTCATCATTATATTATGACTGCCACATTACCTTCGTTCGAAAGACGGATCGGAGAATCCGCTCAAACCACCGCACGCATCACTCGCGTCAAATTTGCAAACCATGAAAATGGATACGCCATACTCGAAGCCGTCACCAGAAAACGCATCAACTTCGTCATGGTCGGAACACTGGCTATGTTCAAAGTCGATGACGAGGTCCGCGTTAAAGGCACTTGGGTTGATTCCAAATACGGTATACAACTCAAAGTCGAATCCTGTGAAATCGCTCTCCCTACCTCCGGCGTCGGACTCGCCAGATTTCTCTCCTCACAAATCACAGGCATCGGCATGCGAATGGCCGAACGAATCATCGAAAAATTCGGTGACGACACCATCCGAATCTTTGATAACGAACCCGAAAAACTCCTCGAAATCAAAGGTATATCACCCAAAAAACTCGAACTCATCAAACAAGAATGGCTCGATAAACAAGGCTCAAGACAAATCTTTGTATACCTACAAGGACACGGACTCTCCTTCGACCTCTCCGCAAAACTCATCAATATCTACGGAAACAAAATCATTCCTATCCTCACACAACAACCCTATCTCCTCGCAAAAGAAGTCAACGGCATCGGATTCAAACGCGCCGATCAAATCGCCATGCAAATGGGCATCGCTCAAGATGCTCCCATGCGCATAGAGGCCGGCATAGACTACGCACTCTATGACGCTGAAAATACCGAAGGACATTGCTACCTGCCTAAACCCATCCTTATCGACGCCGCAGCTAAACTCCTGCAAATACCTCCGGCCGCCATCGAACCCCATATACAGGCCCTCATCGAACGCAGAAACATCAGAACCGAAAAAGACGATAACGGAGAAACCATCATCTACCGAAAATTCATGTGGCATCTCGAAAACAACGTCGCCACTGAAATCGTACGCATGGTCAACACATCAAGCCACAATGCCCCCAATGATGACGACTTCTGCCTCGTCAAAAAAATTGAAACAAAACTTGGCATTGAACTCGCCGACACACAACGTGAAGCCGTTCTCACCACATTCTATGAAAAATTCATGGTCATCACAGGCGGACCAGGAACTGGAAAAACAACACTCGTCAAAGTTATCGTCGCAGCCGCTCAAGAAATGGACATCGAAATTTTCCTGGCTGCCCCCACAGGACGCGCCGCCAAACGACTCAATGAAACAACCGGACATGATGCCAAAACCATTCACAGACTTCTCGAATACACCTACTTCGAAGATTCACACGGCGCTTTCACCAGAAACGACGAAAATCAACTCCCACCAGGCATCTATATCATCGACGAAGCCTCAATGATCGACCTCAACCTGATGCGCTCACTCCTCAGAGCTATGCCCGATCAGGCTCGAGTCATATTCGTCGGCGACGTCGATCAACTCCCAAGCGTCGGTACAGGAACCGTCCTCAAAGATCTTATCGCTTCAAAATGCCTGCCCGTCATCAGACTTAAAACCGTATTCAGACAAGCCGAACAAAGCCTCATCGTACAAAATGCGCACCGCATTAACGATGGACTCTACCCTATCATCCCATCACGAGAACAAATGGGCGACATCAAGTGCGAATTCTTCTTTTTCAATGCACCAACTCCCGAACAAGCAGAAAGAATGATTCAACAACTTGTCGTCGAAAAACTCCCTAAAAGATTCAACCTCAATCCCATGACCGACATCCAGGTCCTATGCCCCATGCGCATGAACATCGGCGGCGTCGAACATGTCAATAACCTCCTGCAGGCTCACCTCAATCCCAACGGACACCCGCTCGAAAAGTGTTTCCAGGGATTCCGCGTCGGTGATCGCGTCATGCAACTCCGAAATGATTACGACAAAGAAGTCTTCAACGGCGACATCGGCACCATACTCAGTGACACCAACCGCAACACACGCATTGACTTCGACGGCAGAACTATCGAATACAAACGACAGGATCTCGAAAATCTTGCACTCGCATACGCATGCACCGTCCATAAATCCCAAGGCAGCGAATACCCTGCCGTCATCTGCGCTTTTCTCCGCTCACAAAGCTTCATGCTGCAGCGCAACCTGGTATACACTGCACTCACACGTGCAAGACGTATCGCCATCTTCATTACCGACGATTACACACTCAAATGTGCCATTGAAAACAACCGCCCTTCAGCCAGATTCACAAGACTGGCACACAGAATTGCCCAAATTCTTCATCCGTAACATACACGGATAGGGGGCTGACGCCCCCTCGGTGCTTTTTGCGCGGCGTATCGAGCCGCCGTTTGAACAAACGGCGGCGAAATAGTCGCGCTGCAAGGCGTATGGCGGCCATTCGGCCGACATAGCCCGCGCAAATACGCACCTCCCCCCCCCAAAAGCCGCTATCTGCGATACGCGGCTTTTTAAGCGCCGCTATCTGCGCTACGCGGCACTTTTTCAGCAAAAACAAAACAACGCCGCAAAAAACGCGGCGTCC
>JAGBXG010000033.1 GCA_017629415.1 Pseudomonadota bacterium
AATAATGCAAAAAATAGATAGTTTTTATATTCATAAAAACAAAAAAAAGAGGTTTCCGCAGAAACCTCTTTGACTCAGTATGCGTATTTATACCTAATAACGACTAGCCGCCTTTAATATCCTTAGCAATTTGGCCGTTCTTAAGTTTGCCTTCGATGTAGGGACCGGGGCAAGCTGTGCTGGCGAACATCTTGTGTGTCGTCAATGTACCGGAGGAAGAACCATTGTATTCGGCAGAAATGCCATAGCGCGAGCAGATGTCACGGCAAAGGGCGATCATGGAGTTGTAAGCGGCATTGGAAATCGTCCAGTTCGGTGCACCGCTGTTATTGGCAACTTCGAACGTGATGGCTTGGTGATCGTTGTCACCGTTGCTCGATGTCCAAGCACGACGATTTTCTCTGACACCGCCGACGATGGTGCCGTCTGTACCAATATAATAGTTGGCGCTGGCGGAACCATTTTTATGCATGTTGGCACAAGAGGTTGCGCCCATATTGCCGGCCATGTGGTGAATCGTGATCTTGCGGATTTTGGATTTACGCTCGTTGCTATTTTTGGAACCGAAGTTGACCCATGATGAAGCCAGTGAGGAACCATCGTAGCTACCTTTGGAACCGCCGGTATCTTTGTTACCGGTATCCGGTTTGGTGGTGACACCGCCGGAAGTCAGCTGAAGATCGCTGACATAAACCCAGCTGACGATTTCTTTCAGCAAAGCTTTGGAACCACTCATCTGAGAAACGGTATAGCTTTTCGCTTTTACCCAGCTTGGAATCGATTGACCCGTTGCATACTTATTACCCGTGATTTTAACTGTGGAACCCACACCGATAGAACCAGAAGATTTATTTTCTTCTTTTTTAGGTTCTTCTTTCTTGGCTTCTTCCTGTTTAGGTGTCTCTTTTTTGGGTTCTTCTTTTTTGGGCTCTTCTTTCTTCGTTTCGGATTTAACACCGCCAGAAACGAGTTGAAGGTCACTCAGTTTAACCCAGCTCACGATTTCTTTAATCAACGCTTTGGAACCGCTGATTTGAGAAACGGTATAAGTGTTACTCTTAACCCAGCTCGGAATCGATTGACCCGTGGCATATTTGCTGCCCGTGATCTTGACCTTGGAGCCCACACCAATGCTGCTGCCAGATGTGCTGCTGGATGTCACATTCCCGGAACTGGAGCTTGTGCTGGTCGAAGGAATTTTGATCTTTTGACCCACACTGATGTTGTTGGGATTCGAAATACCATTGTACGTCGCAAGAGCTTGATAACCACCCTTGACATTGTACTTACTGGCAATTTCAGATAACGTGTCGCCTGATTTTACAACGTAAGTAGTACTCATCGGTTAACCCACATGATTGGTCGCTTTCAGTTTGTCAACAGAGACAAACCTCTAGCTACGTTCCTAACTCCCTTATATAAAAATCTGGATATTGTGCAAGTATTCTATCCAAATGATGGATAAATTAATGGTTACGGCGTGTCTATGATGTTTTTTTGGTACACAATGCACAAAACACTTTCATCCTTGAGTTTATTTCAATCAGAATTTATCAGGTTTGTCTCTGTTAATGATGAGGCAATGGCCACTTTGTTCGACACCATGGCGTGCTTTCTGCGTCAGCGGAATGGCATACAGAGGCACATTTCTTCCCAATATTGGCAATCAGTACCAAATCTCCCAAAAAACGTAATTCCCCATTGCGGTTCCAAGGGGCTTAGCCCCTTGGCGGGTTTTGGGGCAGAGCCACAAAGAACTTAGCTTATCATGTGGACAATGTGAGGTAGGAGATTTGTTAACGGGCGCAGCCAGTAGACATGAGCACGCGTACGCTGTCTGGTTGTACGATGAGCTTGGAATGGCGGTACAACTCAGCGTTTTCAGGTTCAACAATGTCTGCAGGACTTTCAAGTGATGTGTCGATAAGGCTATACCATGCACGACGCGGCAGTTCAAAAGCAAGTGGCTGAGTCCAGGCATTCATCGCCACATAAAAACGCGGTTCTTGAGGACCGTCGAGCAGTTCAAAAGCTATGGTATGAGAGTAGGTGTTCCAGTCGGGCTTTTCGACATGAATGCCGTGAAAACGAATGTTGTCAGCTTTGACCCGGCATTTCAACGGATCGGCAAAAGTCGTTTGTCTCAGCGCTTTAAAACGTCGTCTGAGTGCCATCAGATAACGGCAAAATACCAGCATTTCTCGAGATTGCGGTGTTTCACGCCAGTCCACCCAGGAAATCTCGCTGTCTTGACAGAAACCATTGTTATTGCCCTGCTGGGTACGCCAAATTTCATCACCGCCTAAAATCATTGGCGTGCCACGAGATAAAAACAAAGTCGCCATCAAGTTTTTCGCACGTTGCATGCGATGTTTGTTCACTGCAGGACTGTCGGTTTCACCTTCAACGCCGAAATTTGTGCTCAGGTTGTCATTGCTACCATCGCGATTTTGCTCGCCATTACGTTCATTATGTTTCTGACGGTAACTGCAAAGATCGCGCAAAGTAAAGCCGTCATGGGCTGTAATAAAATTGATGCTTTGGGCCGTGTTCTGTTTATCGCCGAACACATCTTTGCTTCCGGCAATACGTCGTGCCAAGTGAATGGCGGTGTCGTCATAACCGAGCCAAAAACGGCGTGCATCGTCGCGGAATTTGCCGTTCCATTCAGCCCAGGCACGCGGGAAACCGCCCACTTTATACAAACCGGCGGCATCCCAAGCTTCGGCAATCAGCTTACATCCGCTTAAAACCGGATCATCTGCAATATCACTCAGCAATCCAAGGTTGGGATCATTGATCCATTCGCCTGTATTGGAACGGCCTAAAATTGTCGCCAAATCGAATCGGAAACCATCCACATGCATCTCAACAAGCCAATACCGCAGGCATTCGATAATGAGATGCTTCATGACAGGGTGATTACAGTTCATCGTGTTGCCGCAGCCGGTGTAATTGGCATAACGACCGCGCTTTTCCAGCATGTAATAGACGGCATTGTCCAGGCCACGGAATGCAAGTGTCGGTCCCAGTTCACCGCCTTCACCGCTGTGATTGAACACCACGTCAAGAATGACTTCAATCTGTGCTTCATGAAAGGCGCGAACCATCGTGCGGAATTCTTCAACCACGGCTCCAGGCGTCGGATCAAAAGCAAAACCTTGATGCGGAGCAAAAAATCCGACCGTTGCATATCCCCAGTAATTGCGGTGATATTCACCTGTGACAGGATCTTTGAGCGTCGGCGGTTCCAGATCATTGAACTGTGCCACAGGCAAAAGTTCAACGGCTGTGACACCAAGGTCTTTCAAGTGCGGAATGCGATCGATGAGCCCCAGAAAAGTGCCGGGTTTTACCGACATGCTGGAAGGATGTGCCGTCATGCCTTTGACATGGCATTCATAAATGACACTTTCAGAAAGCGCATGTTGAGGGCGCATTTCCGTATCCCAGCGCATAGGCGTTGCGGCAACGGCCACTGATTTGGCGGTTGCATGTGTATTGTCCGTCGTTGAAAACGATCGATCTTTCATCGAAGATTTGCGATCAAAACCATAAAGATCGTCCGAAAACATATTGAACGAACCTTTCATGGCGCGCGCATAAGGATCGAGCAGCAGCTTATTGATGTTAAAACGGTGGCCGGCCAAAGGTCTGTAAGGCCCGTTCATGCGCCAACCGTAAAGCTGGCCGGCCTTCAAACCTTCAATAAAAACGTGCCAGATATCCCCGGTACGATGTCGGCGTGCATCCAGGCGAACGCGCGCAGATGGTGTGACATCAGAGGCATTGTCAAACAGCTCGAGCCAGGCTTCAACGGCATTTTGTGAATAAACGGCAAAATTGATGCCTTCTTGAGTGACTGTGGCGCCAAGCGGCGTCGGATGACCGATTGTCGTGCTGAGTTTCATGGCTTATCCGGCGGCAAATATCAAAAAAAAAAGCCTCTGCGTATTTTGAAGCAGAGGCTTGAAAAAGCGAGTTACGGGACTCGAACCCGCGACATCCAGCTTGGGAAGCTAGCGCTCTACCAACTGAGCCAAACTCGCAAAACTTACATGCCAAGTCAGCATGTATTGCCAAGATACAATCAGACTCTTTGCATGTCAAGCAAAAAGACCGTACATAAACTGGTGTACGAGTTTATAAGGTAAATCCGGTCGATAGGATGGGTTATCTTTCAGGACGAGATGGATCTGTGCGCGCACTGCATGGATAAACAGCCAGGCTGAAAGTTTGGATTTATCCTTAAGATTGCCGTGCTGAACGACGGCTTGTTCAAACAAGTTTTCGATGCATTCGTTTAAAAAATTCCAATATTTCTGAACGAAATCATGGTGTTCTGCGGTTTGTGACACATGTGCTGCGTATTCGAGCAGGCCAAAAACGCGCGGATTTTCCATAAAAAAAGTCAGGCTGTCTTGGGCCAAAGTATTCAGATTGTGTACAAAATCATGTTCAAACACGGCATCAGTTGCAACTTTTTCAAAGAATGGTTTGCAATAATGTTCGAAAACAGCGCAGTAGAAACCAAGTTTGGAGCCGAAGTGATGGTACAGAGTTGGTTTTGTGACATGTGCTCGCGCTACGATATCCGAAACGCCGACGCCTTCATAAGTCTGAGTGGAAAAAAGTTCGAGGCCGGTTTCGAGCAGAATTTGTCGTGTTTGAGGGGGTTGGGTATCTGTCATAAGCTGATTGTGAGG
>JAGBXG010000272.1 GCA_017629415.1 Pseudomonadota bacterium
GGTACTGATTAATGACGTTTTGGGGCGAAATGTGACCTTGTATCCCATTCCGCTTGGGTAACGTAATACTTCGCGAAGGCTACTGGGCGGCTGTCTTGTGTATTTTGACGGCAGCCGCCAACAAGAGTAAACCGTGCGCAGTTGGTCATTCGATGTACCGTTTTACTTTAACCATTTCGAGAGTTTATTCATGCCGCAGCACGTCAAAAAACTAGCCATTTATTACGTTATTGCCACTTTATGCATGATTGGATGCGCCATTGGTATGCTGACAAGCTATCATCATATTGCGATTATTGCCGGCATGGCTCTTGTTTTTATGATGACATGCGGTTTCTTTTATGCCACCTTACATTTGCAGAAAATGCAATAAAGCAAATCGTTTAACGCGGATAATTCTTTATAAGATGTATGATGTTTTAAAAATGTAATCTTATCTGCATCTTATTGAATTCTATACTTGCACCTCATGAGACTTTTCCCCTGCCTTTTTTGAGCTATGCAAAGTCTTCTTTTGGGGTGCGGATTCCATCATTTTCCGCGAAGCGTAAAAAACGCCGCGTATGGCGCAAGCCATAGCGGCGTTCAAGGCGTACCGTATCGGCCAAAGGCCGATAGGTGCGCGAAATTCAAACTAAAAACGCCGCGTATGGCGCAAGCCATAGCGGCGTTCAAGGCGTACCGTATCGGCCAAAGGCCGATAGGTGCGCGCAAATGTCAGTTGGAATTATTTCCAGCCATCGAGGGGGTTAGGATAGGCATCGAGTTCGGCCTGGGTGCGCGGACGCATCTTAATGGCATTGGCGAAGCATTTCTGGGCGCAGATGGAGCAGCCGACGCAGTTTTCGGGATGAACTTCGGCTTTGTTGTTGGCTTTGTCCCAAATGATGCCGAAATAGGAGCAACGTGAGCAGTTACCGCATTTGACGCAGAGGGATTCGTCGATTTCGGGGATTTGTTTGACGGGTGTGAGTTCCATGAAGCCGGTGAGGGAATCTTTGCCCATGCCGATGAGGTCGGAGACGGAAGCGATGCCGCGTTCGGCCATGAAGTGTGAGAGGCCTTCATTGAGGTGACGGATGATGCCGACGCCGTGTTTCATGGCGATGGTGCAGAACTGGACGTTGATGGCGCCAAGTGCGAGGAAGTTGGCAGCATCTTTGTAGTTCATGGGGCCGCCGTTGCCGCTGACAGCGACGCCGGAGTTGCGGACGCTGTGGAGCGTGAGGTTGGAGATGGCGGTGACACCGTGGCCGGAGAGACCGATCATGACGCCTTGATCCCATTTGTGATCCTTGCCGTCGAGGTGTTTACGGAAGGTGTACGAGGGGAATGTATTGGCGAGCGTGACGCCGGCTTTCTTGTTGGGATATTTGTCGAGGACGCCTTTGACGGCCTTGAGGATGACGGCGATGCTGGTGACAGCAGCGGTGAGTTTGAAGAGTTTGGGAATTTCGGGATCGGAAACTTCCATAACCCAGCCGATGATCTTGGCGGTCAAAGCGGCGTTCTGGCTGACGATGTCGCCATCGGTGCCGTCACCACCCTGCGGGCAGCTGAGGGAGTATTCGATGGCCATGCAGCCAGCGGCTTCGAGTTTCTTGGTGTTGGACTGCCAACCTGCGCGATCGTGTTCGTCGTCGCCGGTGACGGGGCCGCCGGTGGAGGCAGCAATGAGGCGATCGGGATATTCTTCGCGAAGGATTTTGACTTCGTGGCAGACGCGATTAATCGGGTGTTCGGAAACGTTGTCGCAGTTGGCATAAGTTTCTTTGTCAATCTGGAACATGTAACCGGCAGGAATATGAATATCGAGGCCGTCGAAAGCGGTCTTCATGAAGCCACCGGCCCAGCCTGCATCGAGGGCACGGCGCATCTGATCGAGGCCGTCCGAAGGAGGCGCAGCGGAAAGAAGGAACGGGTTGGGCAGTTTGCGACCGAAGAAATCGGTTTCGAGGGAAACGGGCAAGTGGTTGTAGCCATCAACGCGAACGGTGCTCTTGAGCGGATGGGCTTTGACAGCAGCTTCAGCGGCTTCGCCTTTGAGTTTGGCATCGATGATATTGGCGATATTTTTACCGCTTGCCACGGCTTCGACGGCGGTGGAAGGTCCACCCCAGCCATCGCCGGCATAGAAGATATGATCGTTTTCGACGACGGCCATTTCGGGGCGGTTACCGATGGCGATAATGACGTTGCGGACGTCATTGCGGACGCACTCGGAACCTTCGACATCAACGACATCGCGGACGCTGAATTTTTCGCCGTTGAGGCGGAGACGCATCGTTTTAATACCGCAGACTTTATCGTCCTTGACGAGGATTTCTTTGACGGCGGTACGTCCGCTGAGTTCGATACCAGCTTCTTCAATGTGCGCTTTTTCGGCCGGCGTGAGGGGGAGTTCGCTGAATTTTTCGAGGGCGATCATTTCGACGCAGCAGGCACCGCATTTGAGGGCTTCGAGGGCGCAGTCAACGGCGAGGGCGCCACCGCCGACGACGACGGTACGACCGCTCAGTGCGGGTTTGCTGGCGAGGAAAGCGTTACCATAGAGGGCTTTATCTTCGCCGGGGATGCCGAGTTTGAACGGGCTGTAGAGACCTGTTGCGACGACGACGGCATCGTGTTTTTTGAGGAGTTCGGCGGGATCGGAGATGGAGACGTTGAGTTCAGCCTTGACACCCTGAGCTTTGAGAATCCATTCGACATCGCTGGCGAGCACGTCTTTGGGGAGACGTTCATCGGGGATGAGGTTTGTGGCGCCGCCGAGTTTGGCGTTGCGGTCATAGATGACGACATCGTAGCCGCGTTGTGCGAGTGTGACGGCAGCTGCGAGGCCTGCAGGGCCACCGCCGATGATGCCGACGGTTTTGCCGTTACGGGCAACGTTGGCGAGCTTGGGCATGACACCAAGTTCTTTGGCTTTATTGATGACATAGGCTTGCATTTTGGGGATTTCGATGGCATTGCCGTCGAGGGCTTTGTGGCTGCAAGCTTTCTGGCAATAAGTATTGGGGCAGATGAGACCGCAGACACCGCCGAGGGGGTTGGCCGTCATGATTTCGGCTGCCGCGCGAGCGATATCACTTTTGTTGCCCTGTTTTGCGGCCATAATGAAATCGGCCGGCGAGCAGTTAACGGGGCATGCCTTCATACAAGGTTTTTCTTCACAAAACTCGCAGCTTGTAGCCTGACAAGCGAACTGACCATCAGTCATAAAAATGTTGTTCATTATGGTTACCTTCTCCAAAACCATAGTTGACGAACCCGGCACTCACCGGCAGAAAAAAACATCATAAATTA
>JAGBXG010000034.1 GCA_017629415.1 Pseudomonadota bacterium
GTTAAGTTCTTCGGGCTTGATGTTTTCGATGATGCGGCTGAGCATTCTGTCATCGAGCTGCTGACGCATCATTTGTTCGAGCTGGAGGCGGATGGCTTGGGCAGCGCGAGCTTTGACATAGCCTTCGGGCATTTCGATGGCAATCAGTTCACGGAGTTTGCCGAGGAGTGCGGTTTCGATATCATTTTCGCGAGCTTTTTCGGCTTCTTCGGTGAGACGTTTTTTGGTGATATCTTTGAGTTCATCGACGGTTTCGCCATCGCCGAGGGTTTTGGCAAATTCATCGTTGAGTTCGGGCAGTTTGCGAACTTTGATTTCGTTGACGACGCAGGTCACGACGGCATCTTCGCCATCGATGGTGGCGGTCAATTGAACGGCATCGCCGATGTTGGCGCCGACGAGGCATTTTTCCATATCTTCGTTGAAGTAACCTTTACCGACGGTGATTTGACGGTTACCGGCACGGCAGATTTTTTCGGCGGCGGCATTGGGGGCGCTGAGGGTTGTGGCAAGGACATCGCCTTCTTCGACGACGGTGCGACCTTCGACGGTTTCGGTGGTGGCATGACGTTCGCGGCGTTTTTCGATGTCATCGGCGACGGCTTCGTCGGTGACATTGACGTCGGCGACTTCGACAGAAAGACCTTTGTAGTCTTTGAGTTCGACGGTAGGTGTAACTTCGGCGTTGAGTTTGGCGACGAAACCGCCGTCTTCGGTCTGCGGTGTCACGACTTCGACTTCGCTGACATGAAGCAGATTTTCGATGGTAGCAAGTGCTTCGCGAACGCTGACCTGGAGGCATTCACGGCGTGCATCTTCCATGACGGAAGCGCCGACGCGCTGACGGATGAGGTGAGCAGGCACTTTACCCTTACGGAAGCCTTTCAGATTCATTGTCTTGCGAGCATTTTCAATCATTTTGCCTTCAACGCGCTTGACGGCTTCGCCGGCAACGGTAACGATGATTTCACGAACGACCTGACTTTTTTCGACAATCTCAAAACTCATGACAACTGTGTCCTGTTAATCCAAATGTGGACGGTAAAAAAGGAAACCTGATGTTTCCCAAGTTCATTTCTTTATTTGCTTTGGGCAAAATTAAGCCCAAATATCAAGCCGAAGGGTTTTAGTCGTTTTTATGATATCAGGTCAAGCCTTATTATAACGCCATTATCATGGCAGCGCGTATTTGCGGAGCAAATAGCGATGCACAGAAGCGTATTTGCGAAGCAAATAGCGATGCCCAGAAGCGTATTTGCGAAGCAAATAGCGATGTTCTCCGTCAAAAGATTTAAGACAAAATATATATTAATTTCCAAATATAGGAGTTTTACACACACCACACCACATGTCGCACATGGGCGATATTCCTACACTTTGTCACACATTGCGGATTGACACTGTATATTAAAATGAATAAACGGCGTAAGGTCTGTGTTTATTTTAAGTATATATCGCAGGCATCAGAGTAGGTAAAACATTAGAAAAGTGTATCTTGCAAAGCCTGTCTGCATAGGTAAGCATTTTTGGCCTTTTGTGGGTCTTTTTTTTACAGCATTTGGAGGTGTTTGAATGTCCGGTCAGAAGAAGTTATGGATTCTTGCTGGGATGATTTCTGTTTTAGGGCTGAACGGCTGTGTCAGTACGGAAGATAACGATTACAGCGATCAGTGCAGCAAGGAAGAATTTGTGCCCTATTGTCTGGACGGTGCCATTCAGGTGCGGTGCAGCGACAATGGCACCATTTATCAGAAACATTGTGCCGAAGGATGCCAAACGACGTCAGATGGCAGCGTATGTCTGGGTGAATATTATTGTAAGCCGGAATGCGGAGAGGGGTACTGGTGTGATTATGATGTGTGCAAGCCGGGTAAACCGCCTGTTGGAACAGAACCTGAGTGCACAACCAGTGCCGACTGCAAAGATGCCAACAAACCGGTGTGCGATGACGGAACGTGTGTGGCCGCCCCTGAAGAACCTGAATGTACGACGAATGCCGACTGTAAAGATGCCAACAAGCCGGTGTGCGATGACGGAACTTGTGTGGCAGCACCTGTAGAACCTGAATGTGACACCAATGATGACTGCTCAGACGGCGAAGTTTGTCAGATGGGTGCCTGTGTCAGCGATGATACACCCGAAGTTGAAGTCTGCGGCACATTGACAATCGCCAATCCTGCCGATGTCTGCGAACGCACGGGTTCGGGAAGCAAGATTGTGCTTCGCGGCGATGTTCTGGGGTTGACCAAAACGTATGAAGGCGGCAGCGTCGTCATTGAAAACGGTCAGATTACTTATGTGGGCTGCGAACCGACGGGTATTGAAGATGCCACCGTTATTACCTGCCCGACCTCGGTCATCAGCCCGGGTTTGCTCAACGGCCATGAGCATTTGACATATTCTAATAATAAACCTGGCGATTGGGGCACCGATCGTTTCGATCATCGTCATAACTGGCGCAAAGGCCAGGATGGTCATGATAAAGTGCCCGGACCGGGGACCAATGATAATGAAGTTGTCGAACTTCGCGCCTTGATGAGCGGTACGACAGCGATTTTTGGTTCCGGCAACACCAAGGGATTGACGCGCAGTTTGGATAAAGAATCTGTCGGCGGCGTACAGTCGGTTTATCAGACGTTCCCGTTGGGAGACAGCGACGGTTTCACCTTCGATTCCGGCTGTGATGGCTACAGTTTCCATAACAGTGTTAAAAATTACGGGCAAGTTATTGAAAATAATGGAAAAACAACGGATTACCGCTGTCCTTACGGCCCGCACATTGCCGAAGGCATCAATCAGGCGGCTTATAATGAACTCGTGTGCTTGAGTTCGGCGGCTGGCGGCGGAAATGATATTTTCTGGCGCGGCGATGCCAGTGTGCCTGAAGATAAAACGCGTTTGGCCATTATTCACGGTATTGCGGCAACCCCGGCAATCGTGGCCCAAATGGCCCAAAATGAAGTCAGCCTTGTTTGGTCGGCGCGCACGAACGTTGCCCTTTACGGCGATACGGCTGCCGCCCCCTTGTTCGATAACCTCGGCGTCAACATTGCCCTTGGTACGGACTGGATTTACTCGGGTTCTGCCAATATGCTCCGCGAGCTCCAGTGCGTCGATTATTTGAACCGCAACCATTATAACAGCCACTTCAGCGATTATGCCATTTGGCGTATGCCGACTTATAATACAGCCCTGGCTTTGGGCGTTGAACATGTTTTGGGTCAAATCAAGGTCGGTCATATTGCCGATATCGCCATGTATCAGACGACGACGACCAAACGCGGTCACCGTGCCGTCATTGATGCCGAGAATAAAGACGTTTTGCTCGTCATGATGGACGGCAAAATCATCATGGGTAATGAAAACATCATGACCTCGGGTGAAACAGTGGATGTTTGCGGCGTTTCAAAGAAAGTTGACACGTCTGTGGCCGGCACATCTTTGAGTTATTCCAACATTAACAGCAAAGCGGCTTATCCATTGTTCTTCTGCGAAACGCCTGATCGTGAACCCTCATGTGTACCGGCTCGCGTGGAAGA
>JAGBXG010000273.1 GCA_017629415.1 Pseudomonadota bacterium
AATTACGTCTGTTTCGTCGTCGTATGCTCGGACTTTGATTTGGGCCTCCATGCGTGGTTTTTGGCCAGATTGTTCCAAATAAAAATCTTGGATACGTTCAATCAGGGGCATGGTGGATGATCTAAATTTGGCTGAAATCGCAATGCCATCATACTGACGAGCCAGTTCAATGGCTTGTTCCGGCTCAATGAGGTCAGTTTTATTTAAAATCCGAATCATAGGCTTTTCGGCATGCCCGAGTTGTTTCAAAATAGCTTCAACAGCGGCAATTTGAGAATGTACTTGCGGACTTGAGGCATCGATGACATGAAGCAGCACATCGGCATCGTTCAATTCTTCCAATGTCGCCTTAAATGCCGCCACGAGATCTTGCGGCAAATCGCGGATAAACCCAACAGTATCGGTAAAAATGACTTCCTGAAGTCGGGGAAAACGCAAGCGGCGGCTCGTCGTGTCCAATGTCGCAAACAGCTGATTTTCAGCATAAACATCAGATTGGGTTAAGGCATTGAGCAATGTTGATTTGCCTGCATTGGTATAACCGACAAGACTGAATACGGGGATTTGCTGGGCATTGCGTTTTTTGCGCTGCAGTTCGCGGTGTGTCGCCCGGCTTTTTAAATCACGCTCGAGAGCATTCATCCTTTCGCGAGCTTTTCGGCGATTGACTTCGAGTTTTGTTTCACCGGGACCCCGGCCGCCAATACCGCCAGTCAGACGGCTCATGGCTGTGTTCCGATCGATGAGTTTAGGCAGATTATATTTGAGCTGTGCCAGTTCGACTTGAAGCTTGCCGTCTAGAGATTGGGCACGCTGGGCAAAAATATCCAAAATCAGCTGTGTTCTATCCAAAATCTTCAGCGGCAAAACTTGAGAAATCGATCGGCTTTGAGCCGGGGATAATTCGCGATCAAAAATGACAAATTCGGCATCGTCATCCAGCGCATGCAGCTCGATCTGCTGGAGTTTGCCTGAACCTACTAATGTCTTGGGATCGACATTACGGCGGCGCTGTTCAATAACGCGTACCACTTCAATCCCTGCTGTGCGGCAAAGTTCAAGCATTTCTGCACAGCGTTCGCGAGCATCGCGTTCCCCTGTATCCAAATGCACCAAAATGGCAGGAGGTTGCGAAGTCTTGGTCGTCTTCTCTGCTGTCGAACGCAATTCTGTTTCAACAGCTTTGAGAATTTCATCGGCATTGACCGGCAATTCGGCAAAGGCTTCCACAAGATTGCGCGTAACCGTGGCACCTTTGATAGACGGTGTCAAATGAGCATATTCTGCGCGTCCGGGAGCACCCAGCACATTCATTTCGATAGAAACCACAAAATCAAGACGAAGCTTGGCAAGGTCAGTGATTTCATCCATCGTAATCAACGCATCGTTGGAATTCTCGTCAGATGCTGGTTCAACGCTGGTGACGACAAAACGAATCCCACGTAAACGGCCAATACCCGCACGACTGCGGCCAATATCAGGCAGGTAGGCACGATGGGCATCTCCCAAAACAATGCATTCGACATGGCCTGTTCTGCTCAATATCACACCAACTTTGCGGTGAAGTTGATCGCTTACACTCGTCATGCGGTGAGCCAATTCGCGCGTAATCAGCAGGTTTTGAGGCACTTTGCCCAAACCAAGACTTTTGAGTGCTTCGATTTCACGGGCATTCAAACCGTTCGTATTGCCAAAAATAGGTACCATCTTAGCCCTCCACACCCAGCAACATCAAGAGCCAGCCGATGCCGATCCAGGCACCCATGGCCGATCCAAATGTGGCTAAAACACATACGATAAGCGTGCGTGTAAAACGATTGCGATAAAAATCTTTTAACGTATGGAGATTCGGCAAATCTTCGCAGTCTGCCACCGTCGGCTTGCGCAACCAGGCTTCCAGCAATCCCAGAACAATACCGGCACCAATCACAGGCGTCGTCGACGTTATCGGCGAAACAATAATACCGGCAAGACAGGTCAACGGATGGGCAAGAGCCAAGATACACATCAGGAAACAAAAGACCGAATTGGGCAAAATCCAAGCCGTCAAAAGCTCATAAAGCGAATCATAACCCTGTGTTGATACCCCATATGCAATGCCGCCAATCAAAATGATAGGAATCAGCCATTTTAATAAGGTGCCAAGCTTGCCCGGCGGAGGCACCACATTGATGGCATCCGTGTCGATTTCGGTATGATAATATTTCTGCATGCCGGGAACATGACCTGCACCCACAACGGCAACGACATTTTTGCCGCCACAGGCACGCATTTTGGCCACCAAAAAACGATCGCGTTCATCAATCAGAGGCAAATGTACCTGAGGAAGCTCTTGAGCAAAAACTTCCATCATGCTCGAAAGGTTGGCATCTTCCTTCAGCTTTTCAATCTCTTCAGCGGTTGCGTATTTAGAATTGTCATCCTTAAAAACAAGCGATTCCATAATCGCTGCCAGCAAATTACATTTGGTCCAAAATCCAAGATTGGCCCAAACGCGCTTGAGGGTGACATTGATATTGCGGTCAATTAAAACAATTTCTGCGCCATTTTCTTCAGCCACTTCCGCTGCGCCAATCAATTCCGCACCCGGTTTGACACCAAGCTTTGCACCCATCTTGCGCTGATAGGCACCCACGGCAATATTGGTCAGCAAATAAAGGAATTTACCTTTCTTAATGACATTAAAAATATCGAGTTTTTTCCACCTGTCTTCATCTTTAAAACTGTCATATCGCTCCTGACAAAGTTCAATACAAACTTTATCCGGCTTCACCTTCTCAATCACGCGAGCCACTTCCAGTCTGCTTTGCTCGCTGACATGAGCCGTGCCAATAATATGATAAGTGCGGTCGCCATCCTGAATGACCGTCACATGAGTTTCCTGGTCGGGGGTTTCTTCATCGGCGTGACTTTCGTTTGCAGGTAAATCTGCAGGTAAATCTGAGGACTGTGAAAATTCAGAATCGAGAATATCGTGAGATGTGTTGGGGTCCATAACTCAGAAGGTATCCGTTGGAATATTTGGAGAAAGTGTTCAAAATATGAATTTTCATTGGAGGGGGCCGAGCCCCCTGCGGCGCTATTTGCAGCGCCAATACGCGCCAAACCCCACAAGCGGGCGCTGCCCGCAACGCCCGGATCTGAGAGGATGCAGACCTTCTTCTTGGGCCTGAAGGTGGCGGTTTATTAACGGCAAACCCGTGTGATGGCAAAGAAAAAAGCCGGGCCGTATGCGCCGGCAGGCGCATAGGCATCGGCCGGAAGGCGTATGGAGGCCGTCAGGCCGACATAGCCGGACAAAAAACATCAAAAAAAAACCTCGTATCAAACGAAAACCGTTTCATACGAGGCTTGAAAACGCAAAAATATTCAAGATTATTCAGCAATCCAACCTTCGGATGTGTTCGAAATCAGGAACGGTGATTCCATGTTTTCATCGGCTTGAATGCTGAAATCCATGTCGGATTCTTCGGCTTCGCCTGTGCCCATGAACAGAACACTCATGCCCACACTGGCCACAGCAATCAGAATAATGGCAATATAAGCAAAACGGAACGAAAAACGCGGCATGTCATCGTTGTCGGCTTCAATTTCATCTGCGTCAGGCGATTCAACTGACAAAACAGGCGTTTCAACGATTTCGGCTTGAGGCTTCTGTTCAGACTGCAAATTCTCATAAGCAGCCATGATCTCAGATGCAGGAATGTCAAGCTGACGCGCATAATTGCGTAAAAAACCACGAACAAAAACTTCTGCAGGAAAACTGTCAAAAGCATTATTTTCAATATTCTCAAGCGCCGACACAGGAATGCGCGTGATTTTAGCAAGCTCGCCAAGGGTCATCCCGCGGGCTTCACGTTCGCGCTTGAGCATTAATCCAGGTGTTTCCATAGATTCTCCAATATTCCCCCGAACAAAAGACGGCGCGTTATAAGGAACAACGCAAGGGAAGTCAACGACTCATAAAGGGGGAGAAAGGTCGATTTTTTGTACGACCGTGACTTTTATGTCATAGTCCAATAAATTTTGCAATCCACAGAGTCATAAACACCATGAATTTATGCCATCTGCGCTAAAATTATCGTATGCGATGGGGGGCATTCTGCCTTTTAAGTTGATCTTTCAGGCAAAATTATGCGAATGATTCGCTTTCTGCTCGTGTCATTTCTTACTTTATGACCTATGAATGGGCATCGCATGGTGAATTATTCCAGTCATTCTCAAATTTTCAGTCTTTTATTCGGCATGGTTTTTACGCTGATGTGCAGCAACGCACTGGCTCTGCCTGTCACCACGTCTGCTGTCGCCACACAGGCTGCCGAAAACACCGCAGATATCCCTCAGCCCGAAAATGCTGAAACTGGTACGAATCACGCCAATCTCCCAAAAAACGAAAACTGGCAAACTTTGCCTAAAGCCAATCTGCAGTCTCAGGCAGCTCCTGTCTTTGATTCTCAGACCGTTGAACCCGATGCACAAAATGCTAAATGTGGCTATTGGGATTGCCTGCCGCTCGAACCCCTCCAAAATCGTATCTATTATACTGTCACACAGCCCATGACCGTCTCGCAGCAAGCTGCCAAGTGGGGTGTGACAAAAAATGTCTTGCTCGCGCTCAATCCCAGCCTCGACCCACAAGGCAATGTTGAAGTCGGACAAAAACTTTTGGTCGAAAATCGACTCGACTCAGCACCTGCACCATACTCGCGAGGTCGGGCCAATCGGGGAAAACTGAAAAATGCACGCCTCATGCCCGAAGGTGAAGGGTATTTCTTAAGAACAATTCGTAATCGGTCATGGGGCGCAGAGACAACCATTCAAGCGATGATGACGACGTTTAAGGCTTACGCCGAAACTTATCCCGATGCCCCAGACATCAACGTCGGCGATATCAGCAAACGACGTGGCGGAAAAATCAGTCCACATGCTTCGCATCAGTCCGGACGCGATATCGATATCGGTTTTGTGCATCATACCGGCAGTGAATCTAAACGTCATCCCGAACATTTCATTCGCGCCGACAGCAAAAATCTGGATGTCGAAAAAACATGGTTCATCACCAAAACGCTGATTCGCACTGGCCTCGTGCAAGTCATCTATCTCGATAAATTCGTGCAGCGAAAACTTTGGGCACATGCTTCTAAAGAACTCACCAAAGAACAACAGGAACTTATCTTCTCTATTCCAAAACATGAAAATTCCAGTTCAGCTATCCTGCAGCATTGGCCCGGACACCGAAATCATTTTCATGTCCGGTTTAAATGTCCAACAGGACAATACAGCTGTAAAAAGTAATCCAAGGCTCCCATGCGGAGCCTTTTTTATGTATGCCCCATGGCGCGGCTTTTGTCGGCTGCGTCGTGCAATGCTTGAAAATGGGCTCTGCATATCGCGTTTGGGAAAGGATAAACTGGGCTGTGAGTGAAAAATGCATTTTTTTGAAAAAAAAACTTGCCAGAATGGATTCTCTCACGTAAAAGCCGCGCTCGCCGACGCGGTAAACGCGAAGGTAGCCGGGCATATAGCTCAGCGGGAGAGCATCGGCCTTACAAGCCGAGGGTCGCAGGTTCAAACCCTGCTGTGCCCATTGATCTTTGAAAATAAAATTTCAAATCTTCCCACTTGGGGCGGTAGTTGAGTTGGTCACAACAACGGCCTGTCACGCCGTAGGTCACGGGTTCGAGCCCCGTCCGCCTCGTTGGAAAGTAAAGCCCTTCATGGGGCGGTAGTTGAGTTGGTCACAACAACGGCCTGTCACGCCGTAGGTCACGGGTTCGAGCCCCGTCCGCCTCGC
>JAGBXG010000035.1 GCA_017629415.1 Pseudomonadota bacterium
CCGTTGAGGCAAATGTTGAAGTCATCGAAACTGTAGAATCTGCGAAAGTAGAAACAGCGAAAGTAGAAACTGCGAAAGTAGAAACTGCGAAAGTAGAAACTGTGAAAGTAGAATCTGCAAACATAGAATCTGCGAAAGTAGAAACTGCAAAAGTAGAATCTGCAAAAGTAGAATCAGTTTCTCATACCGATAGAAGAGAACGCCGTACACGACGTTCTGCACGTCGTCAGTTTATGGCTGATGATGATCATGCAGTCGTAGCAGAGAACGTTGTCGTTGAGCCGGTAGCTGCGGTTATCGAACCTGTAGTTGAAGAAGTTCCTATGGTTTTAGAGGTTCCGGCAGAACCCGTTTCAGAGGTTGTTTCTGAAAAACGTCGAGTGCGTAAAACACGTCGTTCATCCGTTCCAACTCAGGATGAAAGTCTGACTGTTGATGTCGTTGAGGAACCGAAGGATGCTGATAATGTTCAGAATTCTGTGTCCGATACGAAGGATAAAGGCAGTCAACGCAAATCACGGGCTTCACAAAAAGCCGAGTCTACAGATCAAACTGTTGAAACTCATGCAGAATCAGCAGCACCTGTAGAAAAACGCCGAGTTCGCAAGACGCGTCCGCGCCAAGCCGCAGAAGCAGCCGCCCTCGTTGAAGCTGTAGTTGCTCAGGTTGAAGCTGAGAACATCGTTTCTGAAGAACCTGAAAAAGTTTCGACAGAAAAACGCCGGGTTCGTAAGACGCGTAAGATTGTCGAAGAATCTGCGGCAGTTTCATCTGAAGCTCATTCAGATGATGTGGCCATTTCAGATGAAGAAGCTCCACGCTCACGTACGCGCCGTACACGCCGTACCAAACTCGAAGAATAGGCATTTTGCCGATGTCTAACGGATAGAGATGTGCTTTTGCACATCTTTATCTGTTTTAGTGACCTTTCAAGGATGAATCCCCAAAAATTTAAGGATGAAATTTACGATGGATAAACAAAAAATTGCGGCCATCATTGCCGCAGAACTGAATCTTCAAGAATCTTCTGTCAGTGCAGTCATCGAACTTTTAGGTGAATCGGCGACTGTACCTTTTATTGCACGATACCGCAAAGAACGTACGGGCGGGTTAGACGAAGTTCAAATTCGCACGATTGAAGAACGTCAGACATATTTGATTGAATTTCATGAACGTCGTGTGGCCATTTTGAAAGAAATCGAAAGCCAGGGCAAACTGACGCCAGAATTGAAAAAACAAATTGAAGATGCACCGACAAAGGCCGTGCTCGAAGATCTTTATCTGCCCTATAAGCCCAAACGTCGCACGCGAGCCATGATTGCGCGTGAAAAAGGCCTTGAGGGGCTTGCCAATGCCATTTTAGCGCAGGGGCATGAAGGAACACCTGAGGCATTGGCTGCCGGTTATGTTAATGCAGAACTTGGAGTGGATTCCATTGAAAAAGCCTTGGACGGTGCCAGTGATATCGTCGCTGAAGTCGTGTCCGAAACGGCTGTGGTGCGTGACTATCTGCGCCAATATATGACCGATTCGGGTGAAATGGTTTCCGAATGCACGGACAAAGCCGAAGAAGAACGATCCAAGTTTGAGCAATATTACAATTATCGTGCACCTTTAAGCGAATGCAAGGGCCATCGTTTTTTGGCGATTCGTCGTGGCGAGCGCGAAGGCTTTTTGAGAGCCGGCATTGAGGTGAATGATGAGACTGCGGTGAATCAAATTGCAGGATTGATGCATTTTGAACCTTCGTCGCCGTTTGGCAGCGTTCTGGTGGATGCATGTCAGGATGCTTACGAGCGTTTATTGCAATCGAGCATTGAATCGGATGTTCGTGTAGATTTAAAAGTGAATGCCGATCGCGAAGCTGTCGATGTCTTTGCACAGAATGCCGAAAAGCTTTTGCTGGCTTCTCCGCTGGGTGCTGAAGCTGTCATCGGTATCGATCCTGGATTCCGTACAGGATGCAAAGTCGTTGCCCTCGATGCGACAGGCAAATTTTTAGACAATACGGTCATTTATCCCGAAGTGAAAAATGAGGCATTGGCCAAAAAGACACTTCTCGATTTTATGTCGCGTTATCCCTCGCGGGCGATTGCCATTGGGAATGGAACGGCTGGACGTGAAACCGAAGCTTTTGTGCGCCAGCTCGTCGAGACATTGCCCGAAAACCAGCGACCCTATGTCGTGATGGTTTCGGAATCCGGTGCCAGTATTTATTCTGCTTCAGACATTGCTCGCGAGGAATTTCCTGACCTTGATTTGACGGTTCGAGGTGCCATTTCGATTGGTCGTCGTTTGCAAGATCCGCTTGCCGAACTCGTAAAAATTGATCCCAAATCGATAGGGGTGGGGCAATATCAACACGATGTGCATCAGCCGCTGCTCAAGCGCAAACTCGAGGAAGTGGTCGAAAGCTGTGTCAACCGCGTGGGTGTGGAATTGAATACGGCTTCAGCGGCTTTGCTGAGTTATGTCGCCGGCATTGGTCCGTCGATGGCCAAAAAAATCGTGGCGCACCGTGAGAAAAATGGCAGCTTCGCATCTCGCGCGCAGCTTTTGAAAGTGACAGGCTTGGGGCCCAAGACTTTTGAACAGGCCGCCGGTTTTATTCGCGTGCGTGAAAGTGACAATCCTTTGGACAGATCGGCCGTTCACCCCGAACGCTATAAACTTGTCGAAAAAATTGCCGCCGATATGGGCATTTCTGTCAGAGACTTGGTGGGGAATGCCGTGCTGGCAGGTAAAATTAATATCTCGAAATATGTTTCAGACGATGTGGGTCTGATGACTTTAAACGATATCGTCGCTGAACTTCAGAAACCAGGCCGTGACCCGCGAGCACAGTTTGAACCACCTAAATTTAATGCCGATGTGACCAAAATTGAGGATCTCAAAGTCGGAATGATTCTGGATGGTATTGTGACAAATGTGACCAATTTCGGTGCATTTGTCGATATCGGTGTGCATCAGGATGGTCTGGTGCATATTTCCGCACTTTGTGATCGCTTTATTACGAATCCCGCCGAAGTCGTCAGTGTCGGGGATGCCGTTCGCGTGCGTGTGACCGAAGTCGATGTCGTCCGAAGCCGCATTGCCTTGAGCTGTCGCCTTCAGGATGGTAACACCGCCGAAAAATCCAAGACGCAAGCAGGAAATGCTGCCAACAAAGCAGGCCAGTCACGCAGTGGCAAAGGCAATGCTAAAAAACGCGACAACGAACACAACTATCAAACGCAAGGCGGTTTCAACAACAATCCTTTTGCCAGCTTGAAACGATAACAGAAAAACTGACACAAAGGTTATGCCTGTACTCCCAATGTCACGGGTTCACCTTGTGCAAGATGATTGGGAAGGGGGCAGCCGCCCCCTTCGGCGCTATTGGCTGTGCCAATACGCGCCTACCCCCGATACGGGGCTTTGCCCCGTAACGCCCCAAACCGGCATACTGCAGTCTATTTCTCATATCTATGGTGTGATATTCTTCGGAATAGGATGAAAAATTACTGCATTATAGACATCGTAGGCATGATGCATGCTAAGTTCAGGCAGACGCTTGCAAAAGGGGGATGCTGCATCTCACGAAATTTTTTATATGCTCCATAACAAGAGTTTTTATTGATATGAATGGAGAGATGTCATGAAAAAGTTATCTGTCGTTTTGTTGTTTATGACTTTGTTGTTGGCTTCTTCTGCTTTTGCTTATGATAACAAGCCGCGTTTAGGATTGAATGTTTCGGCGCTTCAGGCATCGCCTTTGTTATTGCAGCATTTGCGTCTTTCCGAAGGCGAAGGTTTGATGGTCAGTAATATTGCTGTGGGCGGTGAACTCGAAGCCGCAGGGCTTTCTCAAGGTGATATCGTTTTGGCGATTGATGGTCATTCTTTGTCTAAGCCAGCAGATTTGCAAAATTATGTTGCCAAATTACCGCTCCATGCCAGTGTGACGTTGGATGTCATACAAAAAGGGGAGCACAAACAGATTATTTTGAAATTGGACAGTCTTCCGGATGAAGTGGTGTGGAAATATTCTCAGCCGGTATCAGGTCCAGGCCGTCCAGCTCCTTTGCGCAAGCAGCTTTTGACACCCGTTTTGCCCCAAGGTCAGCAGTCACCTCAAATACATGCGCCTTCTCATGGCGGATTGGCGCAATCCGGGAGTCAGCGTTTGACATTTAAGTCCGTAATGTCTACAGAAGAGGGTATCAAATCCTCTACAGTGACAATTATCGGTTCGCCGCAAGATTCGAACAGTGAAATTGAAATCGAGCTGGGCTCAGATACTTATAAAACGCGTTTAGGAGATATCGATCAATTGCCTGAGGATGCTCAGCGCGCGGCGAGAAATGCCATCCAGCAGTCTAATCAATTTTCATTTTCGTTTGGCAGCGGGAGTCAAAGGATGGACGATATGATGAAACGTCATCAGGAGCAAATGCGCATGATGGATGAGCTGTTTTTCCGGAGTTTTGGAGGTCAGCAAATGATGCCGCCTTCCGGTGGACAGCCCCAAGCCCCCGAAAGCAATGTTCTCCGGCCTGTGCAGCCTTCCGCTGAAGATATTAAGTTATAAATGAAGTTGAATTTGGAGTGGAATGTTATGGCATTTCACTCTTTTTTTTATTGTGTTTTAATTGAGTTTTACAGGCCCCCAAAAAAAAGCCCCGAAACGGGGCTTTTTATCGATGGCATTTACGGCATGAGATTGCCGCCGCCGCTGGGGATATTTTGTCCGTTGACAACGGGTCCGACAGGCACAACTGGCGGTGCAAAACTTGGGATATTTCCTGTTCCCATGACGAGGTTGACGGTTTGTGTGGAAACCCAGATCAGGAATCCTGGAGCCAGTGCAGTGGCAATGGCTTCGAAAACGGTTTCATGAATTTTGTCATTACATTTGTCTTTCAGGCCTTTATCAAACTCTTTGAGCATAGCTTTTTTGAGTTTATCGGGCAATGTAATGTGAGTGAGGCCTTTGGAAGGACAGGTAATGAGGGGTGTGGGGACATTGGGCATGGGCGGAGCAACGGGGCCTGGGAAGGCGGCGAAAGCGGGATACCATGGAAGTCCTGGCACGGTGACGTTATCGATATATTCTTTGAGGCAGGCATCTACGCCTTTGGCAACGGCATCACGCCATTTATTGAAGTGTTTGCCGCCGCTGATAGAGGCATGTCCGGGGTAGCTTTGGAAAAATTTGACGAAGTCGCCAGTTGCGGTGAGACATCCGGCTTTTCCGATGACGCAGGGGCCATTGATTTTCAGATCTTTAAAAAAGAGTGTCGGTTTCCAAAGGCCGAAGGCGTATTGGGTGGCATCGAGCATGGTATGAATGAAAGTTTTGTATGCTTTCGTCATCGTTGCTGCGGTATCCATGTGATACAGGTGGGGATCTTGTGTTTTAAAGTAGGTGAGGATGCCGTCGGCAACTTCGAATCCCATTCCCCATTTGGCCTGTTCAACACCGTTGACATAATTGTCTTTGGATTCTTGACCGTCATTTTGCGGGGCTTTCCACGTATCTTTTGGCGGCAAAACATGCTGATGTGATGCGACCGACAAATCTGCCAAAATCTTGATGAAACTCACATTTGACATATCGACTCCCTTTGTCCGGTTAAGGCTTTACAAAACACACAAAAACCTCATTTTATTGTACATGCAAATTCAGATCCCGTCCACACATGAAATACACGGCTTGCCTACGAAAAAACGTGATGCCGGGACGTTGTGGTGTGTTTTGGCAGATATCGTGATGCCTTGGTGGGAGATATTGGATGGGTTGATGAATATATTTGCAGCCGAATATGGAGACGACAGACCCCAAACCGGGTCTGGGTGTGGCAGAGAGGCACGGCGTACAGAAAGTTCTTTTGGGGCTCCGCCCCAAACCCCGCCAAGGGGCTGAGCCCCTTGGAACCCGCAATGGATTTGACGTTTTTGTGAGTTAGCTTGAGCCCCAAAACACGCCAAGGGGCTGATCCCCTTGGAACACGCCATGGATTTGATGTTTTTGTGAGTGAGTCGGGTACTGATTGGGAGCTGATTGCTGACAGTTCGGGGCAAAATGGGACTCTGTATTCCATTCCGCGTCGTTGCAGAGGGGGGAGCGTCGTATCGGCGAAGCCGATAGACGCGCGGGGGGAGGCTTCCCCCCGTATCCCCAAAATATTCTGATGTTTGGCGGCAGTTGTGTGAAATAGCTTTGGATGTCGTGCTTTTTTCACAAGACGCATCTTATAAATTCGCGTATTCTTGAGCGGCTGATATCCGGATTAAGCTGACTTTTATCATCCGGTAAAGGATTTGAATATGGCTTCAGAAATACGCTGTCAGACGGGCGAAGTGATTGAGTTTGCGGACAAGGGTAAATTTCATCTTGGCGTGGTTGTCAGTGTGGATGAGAAGACTGGCAAGGTGAAGCTGATTCATGCGACCGGCCGCGAAATGACGTTGCCGCCCAAGCAGGTGCTTCATGTCTTGAAGAAAAAGGTTTCTGTGCATTTGCCGTCGAGTCAGATTCAGAATGAGATGGGGTCTTTGGAGATGCGCGCCGGCAATATGGCTGTGAAGTGCGATATCGAAGAGCTTTGGCAGCTGGTTACGGGTGAGTATGATGAAATCAGTTTAGAGGAACTGATTTCGCTGGTTTATGATGTGCCTGAGGCGGTGCATCAGCTGGCGATGATACGGGCTTTGCGGGATGATAAGATTTATTTTAAGTCTCTGCAGCCTGAGCTTTTTGCGCCGCGTCCTGCGGCGGTGGTGGCGGATTTGTTGCGTCAGCGTGAACTTAAGGCGCAAAAGGAGGCTTGGCGTTTGCGTTTTGCCGATGAGGCTGCGCAAGTGATGGCCATGTCGCCGGAAGCACGTGTTCAGGCGATGGAGGATGATATTCTGCCGGTTTCGGATGTTCTGGATGCCTGGAAAATGGTGGAACAGTATGCCGTGTTGGGGTCTGAAGCCGCAGACAAGGCCGAAGCTGAGTGCTTGCTGGATGTCCTGAGAAATCGTTTGAACAGAGGATTTTCCGGGACTGCGCATTTGTGTGCACGGGCTTTCTTGCGAGAAGTTGGCTATTGGGCGCATGATGTCAATGTTGCTTTGCTCAAATATGAAATCGCGACATCATTTGAGGATTGGGCTGAAAAAGACGCATTTGCCTTATATCAAAAGAATACTGTCCATGCTGCCAGGCGTGATTTGACACATTTGAATGTATTTTCTATCGATGATGCGGAAACGCTGGATGTGGATGATGCCTTGTCTGTGGAGCGTTTGGACGGCGGATTGGTGCAATTGGGCGTGCATATTACGGCACCGGCAGCATCTTTGGTGTTTGATGGCATGTTGGAACGCGAGGCGCGGCATCGTGCGACATCGATTTATTTGCCTGAACAGCGTATTCCCATGCTTCCGGCCATTTTGAGTGAAAACGCCCTCAGTTTGCTGCCCAATCAAAAGCGCAATGCGATTTCATTTATGATGACTTTTGATGCCGAAGCCAGCCTTGTCCGCGCCGAAATCATGCCTTCTATTGTTATGTCACGTCATAAACTTTCGTATGACAGTGCCGAACATTTGATCGAAGAAGGGAACGATGTACTTTCGGATGAAATTCGGTTGATTCAGGAAATCGCCGAATGTTCTGCA
>JAGBXG010000274.1 GCA_017629415.1 Pseudomonadota bacterium
TCCGATGTTTCGTTGAAGCAAAAACACAAGCTCCTACAGACATCTCCAGGCATTGGTCCAGTTGTTGCTTCGTTGATGCTGGTAATCTTCGAAACAAAGCAATTTACAAAAAGCTGCCAAGTACCTGCATTCTGTGGTGTCATGTTTCCCGACACTTAAAACGCCCTAGTTCGCGACAGATAAAACGCCCTAGACAATCTGAAATACACAAAATAATGTGATATAAATGATACAATCAATCATTTCATGAGTGAGTGTGTAAGGCGGTATGATTCGCTGGTAAATCTGAGAAGGTGGCAATATTGGACAATGCGATCGAGAAGGGCGGTGGCAAGAGCTGGATCGGGAAGCATTTTACCCCATTCATCGAAAAGCAGGTTTGAAGTGATGATAATAGAATGCTTTTCGTAGAATGATGAAACGACTTGAAAAAGAAGTTCAGCGGCGGTTTTGTCGATAGAGACATAGCCGAATTCATCGAGAATCAGCAGATCAAGGCGTTTGAGTTTGGCCAGATAGTCAAGATGGCGGGCGCGTTGATATTCCATAGAAAGACGGGCCACGAAGTCAGAAACCGTCACAAAGAGAACTCGATAGCCGCGCCGGACAGCTTCAACGCCGATAGAATTGGCTAAACGTGTTTTGCCAGTTCCAGAAGGCCCAAACATGATGATGTTTTCAGCACGTGAGATAAAACCACATGTTGCAAAATCAGATTGTGGCAGACGTTCAGGCCATTGAAATTGCGTGAAATCATAGTTTTCAAGCGTTCGAGATGGATTGAGATGAGCTGCATTGATTGAACGAGCAAAAGCCTTTATTTTGCGGTCAGATTCAACGGCCCCCAAGGCACGAACAACCGTGTTTTGTTCTTTATCGGATAAAGACAAAGTATTGATCGCCGCACCAAGGCGAAGACGAGAACAAAGCCGGGCAAGTTCTTTATTTTCCATGGTCTTTTGTATGCTGTAAAAGCGCATTATATTTGAAAAGTGGCGCCCGTTGCGCCTCGATACTCTCTAAGATATCAGACAGACGCTCGCCGTCCAAAAAACGACGGATAAACGGCACACGCTCGCCAGCATTTAACGCACGCAAGGCATCACGAAGACGAAGACCATCAGCACGATCACGCCCAATATTCCCCAAGGCGTTCAATTTGTGCGATAGCTGACGCGCCAAATCATCCGAGGATTGAATAAATACCCCCGATTGATACGAACGCGCATGACAGTTCAAAAGCTCACCATCTTGTGAATATATTTCTACATTGTCCACCGTGCCATGAATGATCACAGAACGACATGCAGACCGTTCATCCACAAAATAATGACATGATCGATATGACACAAAACCACGAGAATCAGCCCGAGCGCCGATGATTTCCACATAATCAAACGGCGAAATGAACGGCAGAAATGATGCCTGATCTTCAACAAATAAATCAGAAATCAAACGGCCTTTTGCATAATGATTGCGCCGCATATCCTCACGACACCAAACCGACAAGGCATGGTTTAAATCAGATAATGACGACACGACAGGCACAGGCACAAAGAAACGCTCACGAATATATTGAACCTTATTCTCAACATTGCCTTTTTCCCAGCCGCTCGCAGGGTTGCAGAACTCAGAATCAAAGCCATGATGACACTCAAACCGAGTGAATGCATCCGTCTTCTGTTTGCCCTTGCGAAAACATGAAATCGCCGGTGCTAAATTATCAAACCGAAGAAACGGCGGCACACCACCCAACTGAATAAAACAATGATCA
>JAGBXG010000275.1 GCA_017629415.1 Pseudomonadota bacterium
GCCGCTAAAGCGGCATCCGAAAAAAGCGAAAAAATTGACTCTTCATTCCTTGAACCCATGCTCCACCTGTTCGATGCTCTGGAAGAAGCCCAAACGCGTTCTCATTCTCCGCAGGCCGTTCAGGAACTTTCAGAGTATTTGAAAAATACAGCTCCAAAAGCCAATAAAGTCCAAGAGTACGATGTTCCCGAAGATTTCCTGGATGAAAATCCTTCTGAAATCTTCAAAATTAGAAATCGTAAAGATCTGCTCAAACAGCTTGAAGACAGCGCCAGAATGGAACGTGCGCAAAAAGCCTTTGAAGCGGCACCGACCCTGAAAAAGAAACCTGAAACGCGTTATACCTTAAAAGACAGTCTCTCGATGATCGATGAAGAAAGCCACTCGGATAAACTCAAAATCAGAGGCCGCAGTGAGCTCAGACGTATGCTTGCCGCCGAAGCCAGAGCCGCTGAAATGGATTCCGTACAAGCTATGCCGATGCTTTCAACAGAGGATTATGCAGATGCCCATAACAGTCAGGGACAGCTCCGAAGCCTCTTCGAGAAAGAAGGCGAGCTGCATTTGTTCTTAGCTAATGAAATCAAGAAAAAATCACAGGCAGAATTGGAGCCTGTAGAAAAAGAAGAATCGGCATCACCGAAAGAACATTCTATTACAGATGATTTGCCGCGCCGCAATGCACATGCCGTGGCCGTGGTCAAACCTAAAGTCGCCGAACCGACCATGGTGACAGGCAAACCGATTCCGAAAAAATGTCCCATGCCCACTTCGATTCACGATTCTTTCTTTGACGACAAGCTGGTCGATGGAGAGTCGCCTATCGCGCAGTTTGATACGCTTTTCCTAACCACTCACCGTATTTGGTATATCGAAGGCAATAAAAATCATATCCGCGTCTATGAATCGCACGATATCGAAAATATCAAGTGGGTTGCCAAACGCGAGGATAAAAATTACTTCGTGCTCGTGGTTGACGGGATTTTGCTCGCCATAAGCCTTGTCACATCCCATTTCCTGCCAAGCTATCAGTTCGTCTTTCTGGCTTTGGCGGTCTTCTTCCTCGCGCTTGCGCCCCTGCTTTTGTACATTGTTTGCTTTAAGAAAACTGTTCAAATTGGGCTTTCTAACAATATGGTGCTCAAATCCAGCGTTGCCATTACCACCCATAATAATAAAGAAGCTATGGAATTTCTAAACCGTGTGACAGCTGCACAGCACGAGCGTAAACAACAGCTTAAGGAATATAGATGATATCTTGGAGCGCTTTTTAGAGGGGGCAACGCCCCCTCCGGCGCTTTTGGCGCGGCGTATGCCGGTTTCCGGCATAGACGCAGCCCGCAAGGCGTATGCCGGATGCAGCGGCGCCTTCAGGCGACGGCAAGTCCGGCATAGCCTGCGCTCAATACGCGCCTACCCCCTCTGCGGGGACACCCCGCAACGCCCCGATGCTTCCCCAGTGCTTCTTGAAATAAATTCGAGCTTATCAGGTGACGATGAACGTTTTACATATCACTCAGACCGAAATTGAACGCGACTGGCAGTGGCTCTTTGAAGCCGTGACGTCCTGTATGGATAAGCTGGCAATGATGCTCGTGCAGCACGATGTCACCGTGCCGTGTATTCCAAAACGCGTGGCAGGAAGGCTTGTGCCGTACAGTTTCTGCGGACAAATGATGTTGCTGCTCGATTACGTCAAAGATAATCGTGTCATCAGCAAAACACTTGTCGAAGAAAATACCACTTTGTTCTATCAAATTATGACCATGAATGTGGCTTCCTTCCTCCAAGAAAATGCTGAGGATGATATCGATGACGATGATGAAAGCTATGAAATAGCGCAAATACAAATGGCCGAAAAATATATACAAATGCTCGATTTTATCGCAACCCTTCGGCCGCATCCCATTGCCATCATCATCCTCGCGGCAAACGCAAAACTTAAAATCAGCAAATCTCAATGGCTTTCTGCCGCTGAAATGGAAGCTATATCGGGTATCAACGCTGAAACTGCCGCACAATTGGGCATTGCATCGCGTACGGTTCAAGATAAAATAATATTTAATCCCAATGATATTCAGAAAAAAATCTATCATTCGGAAGATATCAACGAATAAATTGATATCAATCATATATATTCATTATGGCAAAAAATATTCTAAAAAATGATTGGGCTCCCTTGCTGGAAGCGGAATTTCAAACAGAATCTTATCAAAATCTTAGAAATTTTCTTATCAGCGAATATCGTACTCGGAAAATTCATCCGGATATGAACGATATTTTCAATGCATTGCATTGGACTTCATATAAAAATGTCAAAGTCGTCATCCTTGGGCAGGACCCCTATCATGGCGACAATCAAGCGCACGGATTGAGCTTTTCCGTTCTTCATCCTACGCCTCCGCCGCCCTCGCTGGTCAATATATATAAAGAATTACAAGCTGATCTTGGCATCGCGCCGCCCAATCATGGCGAACTGACTTCTTGGGCAAAACAAGGCGTATTGCTGCTCAATACGGTTTTGACCGTGCGGCATGGACAGGCCAATTCACATAAAGAAAAAGGCTGGGAATCCTTTACAGATGCCGTCATCCGATGTGTCAATGATAAAACAGAACCTGTTGTCTTTATCTTGTGGGGACGGCATGCTCAAAATAAACAAAAATTGATTACCAATCCCATGCATGCCATCCTTCGTGCACCGCATCCATCGCCGCTTTCTGCATACAGTGGTTTTTTCGGTTCCCGGCCGTTTTCACAAAGCAATCAGTTTTTGATAGCACACGGAAGAGAACCTATCGATTGGCAAATTCCCAATAAGTAGAGCGGCGGTAAACCATGCTGATAAGTCTGTTTATGATGTCTGTGGCCGGTATTCTGGGATATGCTTTGAGCGAATTACCTTGGCCGGACAAATCCGATCTTGACAGCCGAATGCCTCGGATTTGTTTTGCTCCGACAGAACAGACGGTTCAGCTGGCAAATGATCAAATGATAACATGCGTTTGGACGCATCCCGGGCAATATCCGCCGCAAGAAGCCTATTTGAATCCTTGGACAAATCAATGTTGTTTCTGGGATTCACGACAAGAACCCGGTATTTTCTGGGCTATCGGCGAATCCGTCATGAGTCGGGTGACGGAAATCGCCATCCAACCAGAAACATTGGAAAAAAATCAGGGTTTTGAACTGCATCAGGCTGAAATGATGGATATTCAGACGGTAGATGCCGCGACAGATGAACCCGTCAAACACGCACGCATAACCATGGCGGATGCTGCTGTGCACTTCGTCTCTTTCTCACGCCTGACCGATGAAGACGGTTATGCTGTAATGCCCGTTATCCCAGGCATCCCTAATGTTATCACCATTCGTGCAGACAGATATCTTGCGGTACAGCCTTTCAAACTTGTCTATGCTAAACCGGAACTTTCGACAGAAACTGAAGACGTTCAAGAACATCAGCCACACATTGTCGAACTCGATCCGGGCATCGAAATTCGCGGTAATGTCTCTGATCCCAACGGCAATCGTATGGAAGGCGCAAGAATTCATATCGAAATCGAACGCAGTGATATCGCTGGTGCCGTTTGGAGCTCAGAACTCGATTTGCCACGTGCTGTTGAAGCATTTGCAACATCTTTAGGCGGCTGGGTGCCTGTGCGTTCCTCTTATTCTACTTCGCCCGAAGGCATTTTTGCCATTCAGACATTGCCGCGCGGCAAAATGTCCATTTTTGCTTCCCATGCTGCTTATATGCCCTCCGAGCGTGTCTTTGTTGATACATCAGATGCGGCGCAGATTTCACCAATTCGGCTCAAACTTAAGCCCCCTAAAAGGGCTTATATTCGCGTGGAAGATGAACATCAGATTGCAGTACCTTCTGCCGTGACCGTGATCGATGATACCACCGGACACGAAATCGGAGTTTGGAAAACATCAGCTTCAGGGGCGATTGAACTGAATTTGCTGCCCGAACGTGCGCGTTTTCAAGTCGTTTCAGATACCCACGCTTTTTTACAGCAAACCTATGATGTGACGGATAACGCAGAAATTACGCTGGTTTTGACTTCATTGAGTCAGCAAAACCCAAAAATTCGCGTTTTAGATAACCAGCATTTGCCCATTGAACGTGCCACGGTCAGCATTTCGGATTCTGAACTGCAAAAAAAATATCCGCTTTGTATGGGCAAGACCGATAAACAAGGTTTTGTTCAGCTCGAGTCTTGTCCAGCAGACTTTTGGATCAGCATTTTTCACCCTGATTATGCCCACGCCATGGTACCGTTTGTTAAAACACAAGCTGAAATGCCAATTCAGCTGCAAACTGGGCGCGAAATGCATATCGAAATGATCGAAGAAAAGACCCAAAATCCGGTCACAGGCGTGGCATGTACACTGATAACGGTTTATCAAAATCAGACATCCCAGCAAAAGCAGATAGAAAATATTGCCGTCAATGGGAATCAGCTCGTGCTGCATCATCGCCCCGAATATTTGCATCAATTGAAATGTACATCGCCCTCCAATGCTGTACAAACCGTAGAGTTTATGCCAGCTTCGGCTCCCCAAAAACTCGTTTTTCCTTACAGGGTATCGCGGCCAATCCTCGTGATGGATGCGTTCAGCAGTCCTGTGCCTTATGCCCGGATTGAAGTCGATGGACGTATCCTCGAAACCGATGAAACAGGTCAACTCACACTTTCGGCATCACCGCAAACACAAATTAAGGTCATGCACTGGCTTCACGGACATACCGAAGTAACGTGGACCGAAGGCCATAACCTGCTTGAAATTCGTTTGCCCGATACACCGCCAGAATTCATCGTACCATGTCTCAAAAAATATCACATCGAACCCGTCATCGACAGTGCAGCGATTCTCATCAATCATGATATCCCCGAATTTGGTCTCAAACGTGCCGATGCCGTGGAATTCTGTCACCGGCAGACCTTAACCATCGTTCGCGACGGCCGCCGTATGCAGCTCAAACTGCCTGATGGCATTTAGATATTTGGGGCTTCGCCCCAAACCCCA
>JAGBXG010000276.1 GCA_017629415.1 Pseudomonadota bacterium
GGGCAGATATAAGGTCTCATTTGTTCTAATGTTTTTTCGCCAACTCTTGGAACTTCATTTAAATCTTCAATTTTCTTAAAAGGCTTTGCTGCACGCATTTCAATAATATGATTCGCCATAACTTTACCAACCTTAGGCAAAGTCATCAGCTGATCCGCACTTGCCGTATTGATATCTACACAGCCTTTAGGTGCTTCTTTCTTCCCTTTAGAAGCTTTTTGGGCAGCGGGAGCCGCGGGTACGGCAGCCACTGCGGGTGCAGCGGGTACAGCAGCCACTGCGGGCGCAACAACAGGTTTACCCCCTGTCAATTGAATGACTATTTGGAGCGATTCGATACGACCAAGCGCATCTTCCAAGTTTTCCTGATCGACATCGGGAGAAGCCACAAATTGGGTATAATAGTTGATGGCACATTGATGATCGGCTTTTGCCTGACAGGCACGTCCCATGTTGTAAAGCAACCCCGGTTTGGGATTGATCGCATAAGATTCGTTAAACTTGGCCAAAGCCTTATCATAGTCTCCTGCTTCAAAAGCAGCGGCAGCTTCCCGATTCAAATTTTTTGTATTTTGAGGCTTTGCCATCGCATCAACACAAAGTGTCATGCAAGTGAACAGGATCATAAGAACCATTACCCATGTCTGACGTTTTCCCAAGTGTTCTCTGATGTTCTGTTTCATTGCCATTCTCCTTTACATGTGCATGAAATATCTTTGTAAACGATAAATACGGTAAATGAACGGTACAAACGGAAAGCAGTTTTTCCACTGTCTTTTTACCAATGCCGTTGACATCTTCAAGTGCATGGCAGCTTTTAAAAGGCCCATTTTGTTCGCGATGTGCGACGGCAGCTTGAGCTTTTTTGGCATTCATGCCGGGCATTTTTGCAAGTGCATTCACGTCAGCCACATTGATATTCACCTTGCCGGCTGCTGAAGCTGCCGGAGCTGGCTGAACTTGAGGCTGTGCAGGAACCGTGCCTTGTTGTGGCCAAACTTGTTGCGGAACCATTTGAACAGCCTGTGCCCCTGGAGGTAACGGTGTGCCTGGGGCAATCGGAATACATGCCGCATATCCGGGAGCCGGATATTGTGGAGCTTGAGCCGCTGGGGCTGCAGGAACGGAAGGCACAACCGTCGGAGCCACGGGGGCAACAGGTGCCACAGACGGAGCGGCCGCAACTGCTGAACTGCCAACTGAATGATCCGTCAAGCTCTTGGAGCTGCCACCTTCTGTCGTAATAAAAGGCAATATTTTTTCAAGACGTTTGACTTGCTTGGGATCCGCTTTCAAAACATCATTGATATCGCGATAAGGGCCATTCGCTTCGCGATAATTGATAATGGACTGTGCCGTTTTTTCACCCACACCGGGCAATTCACACAGTGCTTTTTCGTCTGCGGTATTAATATTGATCTTGGTGAGCTGAATGGCCTCATGTTCGGTCGTGACGCGATAGGAGTTACCGTCCGAAACGACGGTCAGCTCTCCCATCAAATCCGTCCGATACACCTTCATATTTCTTTCAGCAAAACGCTGAAGGGTCGCCTCTCCGGGGTGCCCGTGTTTATTGGCCAATCCACAGCTGATAAGTGCTGTTTCTGACTTCATGGCATCTAAAAGCTCTGCAGTGGAGCTATGACGGCTGCCATGATGTGAAACTTTGTAAATTTGACATCCGGCAAGCTTCGATTTTACGGCTTGTTCTGTTTCGGCTTCGGCATCACCTAAAAGCGCAAAACAAACATTGCCATGTTGAAGTCTTAAAATAATCGAGTTGGAATTGATATCCGAGCGCGTACCTGTAAATCCCTCATCTGTCGGGGACAACACTTCAAAATAAGCCTCGGGTCCAAAATTGAGCCGTTGTCCTGCACGTGCCACCATATATTTCATCTGCCCCGATGAAACCTTGAGTTCGGCGGCTTCCATCAATTTATTGTACCCTGCAGAGGTATGCGGAAAACCATTGTCGATATAGAGTTTGATATTAAAATTCTCCACGACTTCCTGCATGCCGCCGATATGATCGGAATGCGGATGTGTCGCGACAACGAGATCCAGATTCTTAATGCCTTTTTGCTGCAAAATATCACGGGTTTGTGTTTTTGCTTCACCGGCATCAATCAAAACGCGTTTGCCAGCTGTCGAAATCAAGATGGCATCGGCTTGACCCACATTAAGAATCTGCATCACGAGCTCATCAGCGAGACTGACTCCGGTCGTCAAAAGTAAAAAAATGAGACCTAAAACAAGCGTTTTCAACACTTTTAATAAATGCATTCAAACCTCCTAGACATGGGGGGCAACGTCATGCGCAAATCCGTTGGCATGAACCGTTGGTCTTTATCACGATTTTTGCGCGTTGCGTTGAACTGTTTATAAAAAAAGTATTGAATTTTCAGCATCGTTTTATGAAAACGATCGAATCATTCACTCTATGCCGCCCATTTGGCGGTCTTTAACCAAAGCTACGCAAATACTATACCAAAAATACGCCTGCCGTATGTGGTCACACATAGGCAGGCGCTCATGCTTGGCGTATGCGCATCATGCGCATAGCCAAGCCCCCAAAGGATTTCGGATATTGGCATTTCAAACGGCTTTTTATGCCCATGACATCTCGGGCTTTTGTCAATTTTCAGGCAATGCGATATCACGAATGACGGGCATATGCTGCATATTCACCGCGCCTGAATCGCCGGCTTCCACAGGCGAGACATAAGAAATCTCGCCATGTTCCTCGTAAACCCGCGAATCAAACACGTGACCGTTCGGGTAAGCTTTATTGCCGGTATGCAGGCCAATTTCGAGCGGAATTTCATACGGTTCGAGATCCTTGCTGAACAAAAGCCAGTCCAGAATAGACCCGCGCTTTTTGTTAGTTTGCTCACGGCCATTTTGATCCACAGGATACTCGCCAGTTTTCATATAAAAGAGCTCGGCAAGCTTTGCAGTTTCTTTCACATCACTGCGATCGTCGCCACTATTTTTTGAGTTAAAATCGCCACCGAATGCCACGTAATAATTCCCTTCCTGCTGTTTTGCCGCAATATGCTCTGCCAAAGGATAATATTCATAATTGTTCTTGTCCGTGTGTAAATGTACGCTGACCACGAGTAATTCGCGATCGCCGGGTACATCGACGACAGCCCAAGTCCAATTGCGGTCATTATATGCCGGGCGATAATGCGGTTCAGAATGGTAGTAATACTGCGGTGTCCATTCGCCGGTTTCAATGATGGGATAGCGAGAAATCACGCCGTTCGGTTTCGGCGTTGTCGTACAGGTCGCGCCCACACCACCTTTATAATAGTAAAATTCAGTGCCAAAAACCTCATCAATAAAAGCCCGTTCGCGCACCGCTTCATCCTTTGAACTTGGCTTGAGCACCTTAAACTCCTGTACAAGCACAATATCCGGCTTGATGGCCTTAAAAATACGCTGACTGGCTGTACAATCATAACTTTCATCGTCGCCGCAGGTAATATTTGCCGCCATGAGACGAATTTTCACACCATCGATGGGCACAACAGGTTCCGGCTCAGGATCTGTGCCGGGATTGGGGTCAACGCCGGGATTGGGATCAATGCCGGGATTGGGATCAATGCCGGGATTGGGATCAATGCCGGGATTCGGGTCTGTTCCCGGAACGCCGTCAGCCTTACCATTATCTATCACGGTAACGGGCACAACCATAGGCGCAACTTGATTCCACCCCTCTTCGGTACTGGCTAGCGTAAAGGTCAGATAGACTTCCTGATCGCCATCGCGCACGCCATCATCGACAGGCTGAACATAAAAAGCATATCCCTGTTCCCAATTTTGCGGTTCAATCACGCCTGACTTTGCGAGCAATGTGCATTCTGTTTCATCGCTGACAACTGCATACACCGTCACAGCAGCTTCAGGCTTCGCCAAAAGGCGCACAAGCACACGCCCGGCATCCCCCGTTTCGTAAAGCGTCAAAATACGAGGCTCGGAAATCAAATCTTTGTCGGCCTGTTCACCAGGCTTTATGGGAGTTGGATCTGCAGTACCCTCATCACAAGCACTGAAACCGACAGCCAAAACAGCCAATAATAGATAGAAACGACGCATAAGCTCCCTTTTTGTCACAAAAACTGATTTACTGACAGCAAACTGCCATTTTCATGAACTTTCTTAACGACAATGCATACGATTTTCCAATCATTTTTATATGCGCTGCTGCGCAGGTCTTTCGGCGTACCGCCGATACGCCCTGCGTTTTGCCGCCTATCTCGCCCAAAAGGGCTCAATACGGCGGCTTTTGGCGGCCTATGCTACCGCATACGGCCGCCAGCCGTCGGCTATTGAC
>JAGBXG010000277.1 GCA_017629415.1 Pseudomonadota bacterium
ACCCAAAGGTGAGTATTCAGCTGAGGCGGAAGTTAGCCGCCATGGACTTCGATTATCTCTTAAACCTAGTAGGCATCAAGGAAAACTAGAATGCGACAGCCCTGGGGCTCAGCCCCTTTAGCGGGGTCTGGGGCGGAGCCCCACAAAAGATAAAAAAACGCGGGCGTATCCGACAGGATAGCCCGCGTTGTGCGCGGCGTATCGGCGAAGCCGATAGCCGTGCTTTGAGAAAATAGAAATTAGAGGACGCGAATGCCGACGAGACCGTCGATGCCAGTGATAGTGGCGGCGTCAACGGCGGCGCTGACTTCGACGATGGCGTAGGAGATGTCCCCGCGAGTGGCGGTGGCGATGGCGCTGATGCCGGGAATGGCTTTGGCGACCTGAGCGGCGAAATCGGCGTTTTTGAGGGCCGTGACGGTCATACGCTGGGCTGCGTTGCCCATCGCGAGGCTCAGTTTGGGGAAGTTGACGGAGTTGAGAATATCGCCGCGTTCGAGGAAGTTGATGGTTTGGTTGACGGCCATGTAGGCGCAATTTTCTTCGGCTTCGGGCGTGGAGGCACCGAGGTGCGGCAAGCATGTCGCTTTTTCGCACTTGAGGAGGGTTTCATCGCCAAAGTCGGTGACATAGTTGGCCACTTTGCCCGATTCGAGGGCGGCAACCATGTCAGCGGAGTTGACGAGACCGCCGCGCGAGAAGTTCATGACGCGGACGCCATCTTTCATTTCGGCGATGGTGGCGGCGCAAATGGTGTTTTTCGTTTCGGGTGTCTGGGGAATATGCAGCGTGATGTAATCGCAGGATGCATAGATTTCTTTGAGATCCGTGACGACTTTGACGCATGCGGGCAGACGTTTGGCGGCTTCTTCGCTGAGGTAGGGATCGTAACCCATGACGCTCATACCGAGGGCAACGGCATCGTTGGCGACAATGGCACCGATGGCACCAAGGCCGATAATACCGAGCATTTTGCCTTTGAGTTCGGGACCGACGAACTGAGCTTTGCCTTTTTCGACGAGTTTGGGCACTTCATCACCGTTGCCGATAAGTGTTTTTTCCCAGGCCACGCCTTTGATGATGGGACGTGCGGCAGAAAGCATGCCGAGGAGCACGAGTTCGGCGACGGCGTTGGCATTGGCACCCGGCGTATTGAATACGACGATGCCTTTTTCGGAGCAGACAGGAATGGGAATATTGTTGACGCCTGCGCCCGCGCGAGCAATCGATTTCATGGCTGGAGTTGTGCTGAAGTCGATTTCGTGCATATCGGCGGAACGAAGAATCACGGCATCACAATCGGTCAGACCGGCGTCGAGAGCGTATTTATCTTTTGGGAAAATCGCGAGACCCTGAGCCGAAATTTTATTCATGGTATGAATTTTAAACATCGCATTGTCTCCTTGTCGGCTTACTTGTTTTCTTCAGCGAATTTTTTCATGAAGTCGATGAGGGCCTGGACGCCTTCGAGGCTCATGGCATTGTACATAGAGGCGCGCATACCGCCGACGAGACGGTGGCCAGCGAGGTTGACGAGACCGGCTTTAGCGGCTTCGGAGACGAATTTCTTGTTGATGGCGGTGGCTTTTTCGGGGTCCGTTTCTTTGGTAAGGAACGGAATGTTCATGATCGAACGGCTGTCTTTATCGACGGTGGCACGATAGTAATCGGAGCTGTCGAGATAATCATAGAACAGGTTGGCTTTTTCATAGTTGCGTTTGGCCATACCTTCGGCGCCGCCATTTTCTTTAATCCAGTCGAGGACGAGACCCATGACATAGATGGGATAGCAAGGCGGTGTATTGAACATCGAGCCGTTCTTGGAGTGCGTGTCATAACGGAGCATCGTGGGAACGGTGCTGGGGAGATCTTCACGGATGAGGTCTTCGCGAATGATGACGAGGGTCACGCCGGCAGGGGCGAGGTTTTTCTGAGCACCTGCATAGAAGAGGGCGAACTTGGTGATATCGATGGGTTCGGAGAGGATGTTGGAGGAAGCGTCGCAAACGAGGGGGATATCGCCGGTATCGGGAATGTTATTCCACTTGGTGCCGTAAATCGTGTTGTTCAGGGTCATGTGAACATAGTCATAATCGCCTTCGACTTTTTTGCAGTCGGGGATATAGCAGCAGCCGCGATCGCGGGAAGAAGCCACGACATCGACGGTATCGAGGAAACGACGAGCTTCTTCGATGGCTTTCTTTGACCAGACGCCAGTGTCGATATAAGCCGCTTTGCCTGTTTTGTTGAGGTTGAGCGGAATCATGGCGAACTGGAGGCTTGCGCCGCCCTGGAGGAAGAGGACTTTGTAATTGTCGGGCACATGAAGCAAATCACGAATCTTCGCTTCGCAGCCTTCAATAATGGGCTTATAAGCACCCGAACGGTGGCTCATTTCCATGACAGATTGGCCTGTACCATTGCAATCGAGCATTTCTTTGGCACAAATTTCAAGGACGGATTCGGGAAGCGTTGAAGGACCAGCACTGAAATTGTAAACGCGACTCATGTTTCTCTCCTCACGAGAATATTGGGCTTTTCGGATGACTGTTCTGAAAATATCACCGAAAATCCCAGTTAAAGACAGTGGATGACATCGAACGTATAAAGGCCACTGCTTGCTGCTCAAACAATGGCCACGCTCTAAAATGTCAGCCGATGATTTTAAACACATCTACTGAAAACACGTTTCAGAAATCGTATTTATACAACCAAAGCGTCACTTTTATGTCAAGGTTAAAATACGCGCAAACCCGCATAAATACTTGCGATAACGCACTTCATGTGGTCTCCTGTAGTAACATGTGCGGATGTGTATGAACAGGTAAGATTATATGCGCAATGTGTGAACATGTGAGAACATGTATGAAGCTATGCGCCTTGTAGGTCTCAAGCCCGGCTTTTTGCCCCAAATCACATTATGCCTTAAAAAGTATCCGGCTTTTTTTGCGCGTGTTTCTGGGGTAAGGGTATGACACATTTGACGGAACTTGAAATTCAGGCGGGATTATTTTCACCAGCTTGCGAGGGTGAAGAAACAGCAGAAATTTATCGACGGGAAGCGCGAGTCCTGTACAAAACAGATCAAGAAGGCGCCGCTGCACTCTTACTCGATGCAGCATACGCTAATGATAGAGACGAAGCTCCCATCGAAGCCATCACCAGAGATATTAAACTGGCCACATCCCTATGCCCAAAATCCCTATGGATTCATGCGGCTGCACATCGACTTTTACTAAAATTAGGATTGTGGCGCGAAGCACTTAAAGTCATCGAACACGAAATGACGATGACTGATATCCCAAATGATGCCATCGCATTAGCCATGACTGCATGCGATCTCAACTGGATTGTCGCCGAAGACCGAAATAACGCACTCCAATGCGTCCATAAAACATTAGCATTCGATCCCAACGAAGTCAGCGCACTTTACGCCGGACTGTGGCTCGGAAACCCACAAGAACAAATCAATTTCGCCGAAAATTTGGCCAAAATTCTAGGAGCTCCACCTGAACGCGCCATTCTATATGCCTTGGCCGGAAACATGTATGCCGCCAAAAATTCAGAAACACAGGCTTTAGATTGCTACACTCAAGCCGTTCAAGCCGATCGCTCAAATCCCTATATCCTCATCAAATACGCAATCCTCTGCGAAAAGTTCGGAAAACTGGCTGAAGCTGCTCATGCCTGGTCTCAAATTGCACAAATCATTGACGACCACACCCTTAAAACTGAATTCTACCGAAAAGCGGCAACCCTCTTCAACGTCGTCAAACAGTACGAAAGAAGTGCATTTTATCACGCAGAAGCGCAGAAATTTGCCCCCCATAACTTTACCATCACATGGCTCTATGCCATGGCAAACAGACAAACTGGAAACTGGCAAAAAGTCATCGAACTCGAACAACAACTCATCGAATTATCCGATGACATTGACACCAAAATGGCTCACTGGACTGCACTGGCAGACATCGCTTTCGATAAACTTAAATCCGATGACCTGACCATTACAGCTTTAGAAAACGCCAGAAAACTCGGCTCAAAAGAAGTCCAACACCGACTGGCTGCACTCTACGAAACACACGAAGAATGGCATAAATATGCTGAAATCATCGAAGAAATCACCGCCGATGAACCACGCAAAGCACACTGCCTCACATGGATGCAAGCCGATGCCCTCATCAGAAATGATGAACTCGAAAACGCCGCCAAAACACTCGAAAAAATTCCCACCTCACTCGGAAAATATACCCTCGGTCTCGTCCTCGATGAACTCGGCGAATACGAAAAACACGCCAGAATACTCGAAAACTGGGCACAAAACACCCAAGATCATGCCACCCAAAATGCACTCATCAGCCAACTCATTACGCTCCTTCATGAAAAACTAAACGCACCAGAAATCGCCATTCAATACCTGGATGAACTGCCCAATAACCAAACTTCCAAAGACCTCATCTGGAAAAAATTACGCCTCTGCGCACTGCTCCATAAAGAAACTGACATCATTCCACTGCTCATGCAGTTCGCCAACGAAACACAAGATAAAGAAGAATCTCTTATCTGGGCCTTGGAAGCTGTCATCAAACTCGACAGAAATCTCTGTGACTTCGAAAATGCCGTCAGCATTCTCAACAAAATCCACGAAAATTCACCGCATGACCTCAATCATATCTGCTATCTGCACGCCATGGCCATGCGACAAAAACGTTGGGATCTCGTCATGCGCGCTAATACCTGGCAAGACGAAATCCTCACGGATGCCACACATAAAGCAAAAACCGCACGTGAAAATGCCTGGTGCTGCATACAAATGCAAAACCATGATGCCGCTATCGCTTGGTTCGAAAAATCTAGAAAATATGCACCGCTCAACGCCAAAGATTTAAGCGATAATATCAGCATACTGCAACAACAAGATAAACATCAGGAAGCCGTCACCATCATCGAAGAAAATATTAAACAAATCGACAATTTGTCTAAAAAATTCAAAAATAACGCTTCCAACCCACATAAAGCTGACGACAACACCGACGAAAATGACTTCATCACAGATGAAAATCTGAAAAATACAGAAACTTCTGCCCTCTACAAGCCTGAATTCAGAACACTTTTTGAAGTCATGCTCGATATGCAGGCTCATTGCCTCAAACATCCCTCAGGTACTGTACATGCTCGAAAATGCCACTTCGAACGCTTCGAAGATATCGCTTCCGCTGTCGGTTACCTGAATGAAATTGCCATCGTTGAACACGCCAACGCACGCCTAAATGCACTCCAGGAAATCAGAAGCCATCTCACCTCGGCCTCTGAAGAAACTCGCGCGTGGTTAGACTGGCTCGAAGCTGATACCCTAATACGATTATCTCCAGAACAGCTCACCCCCAAAAACGCCGCTATCATCATCAATCTGCTCAATCGAAGCATCGATCTCAAATACGGCTGCGGACTGCGCGCCGATATGCTCAGATGCCTGCGACAAATCCCACAAGAAGATGTCACACTATGGCTCGAAAAATATGCCAACATGACGCCGGATAAATGGATGTGTATGGCACTCACCAGAGAAGCTGCACTCCGTGCCATCTGGCTCGACGAAGAATACGATACCGCCAGACGCGTCCTCTCCAAAGTACTCATCAAAGACGATGCCGACAGACGCACACTCTGGATGCTCGAACATTTCTCAGCCGTCGCCGAAGACTGGAAAGCACTCGGCTTCTTCCGGGAAAAACTCGCACAA
>JAGBXG010000036.1 GCA_017629415.1 Pseudomonadota bacterium
GCGCGGCGGAGCCGGAAATGCAGGCGGCGCACAAATGGCGCGCGGCGGAGCCGGAAATGCAGGCGGCGCACAAATGGCGCGCGGCGGAGCCGGACAAGTATCAGCAAATCAACAGGGATCGGCAAAAATGGGCAAAGGCAAAAGGAATAGACGCCAGCAGGCATTGGCCATGTCATGTATGAATTGTGGTTCAGGACTTCAACCCGATTGGGATATGTGCCCATTCTGCGGCACTCCCGTTGGACAAGTCGGCGGCGGACCATCCGCCCCCATGCCCATGGTCAACGGCGCACCAGTACCACAAGAATCCGGCGAAAAAACAGTCGCCCTCAACCTCGATGCCCTCAACCTCGAACAACCCAAAACCGTCGTCGGCTGGATCGTCGCGCAAAACGGTAACCATCGCGGCGAAGACTTCAGAATCTATGATGGCAAAAATATCCTCGGCACCGCCGCCGACTGCGATATCGTCATCACAGACCCTTACCTCTCCGCAAAACATTGCACCATCCGACACGAAAACGGTAACTTCCAAGTCACCGACCTCGACTCGATGAACGGCACTTTCGTCAACCAAAAACGTTGCACAAAATCTGACCTCATCGACAACGATACCATCCGACTCGGAAGAACTGAATTCAAATTCAAATCTCTCTTCTAATCTTTTCTATATTCACCCACGCCCCGTCTCAAACGACGAATAAACTTTTATAGCTTGCACTTTTTAGTGCCTCAATGTAAAATTTAGACCGTTATTTTATGCGTTTTTTCAACGCAATATAGTTGCCTCAGTCAACGCTTGGAGTATTGAGAATGTCAAAAATCAACCTGATTCGTAATATCGGTATCCTCCTCGTCTCGGCCGCTTGCTTCGTCGCTTGCACCCCCGAAGAATATGCACCCTGCTCCATCCCGAATACCACAAGCCATAAAGCCGCTTGTGCCCCCATGGGTGACTCTAGAACAGCAACATGTGTTGCCGATTATGTTTTTGATTGCGACAGCCTCATGTGCGGCATCTATAATAGTAGCGCACCATTTTGTACACAACGCTGCATTCCTACAAAAGCAGAATGTGAAGCCAACGCTACCGATAAAGCCAAATGTACAAATGAAGGCTCCAATGGCGTCAGCTATCTTAAATGCCCTGAAGGTAAAGAATGTGTAAACGTTTGCCCCGATGGCGCCGCTTGCGTTGAATGGACACCCGGTACCGGCGGTTTCTTCTGCCTCCCCAATGACAAACGAGGACTCGGAAACTACACTCCTACAACACCTCCCGCCAATGATAACGACGACAACAACTCCGGAAACGAAGGTGACGATAACACCGGAAGCGAAGGTGGCGACAACACCGGAAGCGAAGGCGGCGACAACACCGGAAGCGAAGGTGGCGACAACACCGGAGACAATCCCGGTAGTGATGCTGGCGATGAAACAACGCCTGATGATAGCAGCAGCGATGCTTAATCGTTACAAGTTAAACTCGAAAAAGGCAGGATAATATCCTGCCTTTTTTATTGCTCTTTTAAACATCCGCGTACCAATTAAATCACAATTCTTCCCCTATTCCGCCCTAAATTGTTCATCACCAATATCTATTCAAAAAAAAGGCTCATGGGCTGGGCAAAGTCACAAAAAACTTACAAAGTGATATGCAACAGGAAAACGGAATGGGATAAAGAGTTCCATTTCGCCCCAAAAGTCACTTCAGTATCCGGCTAACCCATGAAAAACGTAAGTCCCCATTGTGAGATCCATGGGGCTAGAAAAAACTTTGCACAAAAAAAGGCCGGCATTGAAAATGCCGACCAGGCCAAATCAAATTTGACAAAGAAATTTATGATTATTTGTCGAGTGCGATCAAACCGCAGGTGCCATCTTCGAGTTTGTAAAGAACATTAGTAGCCTTGGTGTCGGCGTTAATGAAAACAACGACGGGAAGATCTTCGAGGCTCAGTTTCATAGCGGCATCATCGACGCTCATTTCGACGACGGCCATGGATTCATGCTTGATGACCTTGACGGTTTCAACAGCGTCTGCCGCAACTTCAACAGTCTCAGCAGCAACTTCAACGGCCTCAGCAGCAACTTCATCCGCTTCTTCCACTTCGGGAAGGGCAACAACGGCAACATCGATCATGCGAGCTGCGTCAACATGAACTTGTTTGTGGGCGCGGAGTTTGCCTTTATAACGGTGAATCTGACGCTCGAGTTTGTCGAGAGCAAGGTCGATGGATTTGTACATGTCATCGCTGTTCTCTTCACATTTGATCGAAATCCCTTTGTAAGAAAGGTGAAGTTTCGCAATGTGACGGAATTTCTCAACCGCGAGTGTAATTTGGGCATCAAAATCGTCGCGGATGTGTTTGCGAATCACACGACGGATCTTTTCGTCAGCGTAATCTCTGAGGGGATCAGAGGGGTCCATATGGCGGAAGCTGATATCGATCTGCATCGTAAACTCCTTTATCTTTGGCTCGTCCCAATATCTGGGAAGGTGAATTACTGCGGAAAACTCCGCAAAGATTATCTTTTGAATCACACGCATTTTCATACGTGTCACTCAAGTCCCTTCATTATATTACAAGCCCATATTTTTGAATACCAAAAACAAGGCTACAGACTTGCGGATACTTTACGCATCAACAAGGGGCTATTTTTACATAAGGCTATGGATTGAATGCATCATGACATTGAAAAAAAGCTGAATCATGCCGGTTTGGGGCGTTGCGGCCAAAGCCCGCATCGGGGGTAGGCGCGTATTTGCAAAGCAAATAGCGCCGTAGGGGGCTTGGCCCCCTCAAACTGAAAAAAATTCAGACATTGTTTCAGTTCATAACTCCATTACATAACGTGTTTCCAAAGTCCATGGAGATTGCAATATTCATAAACGGCAATGACTTTTTCATCATTGGGAATGATGAATGTTGCTTTGGGCGCATCATTCGGATTCAAAGCTCTGCGATGACCACCCTTATCGGTCTCAACAAAAATCCATTGAATATAATGCTCAGGCGTCATGGGGTGTTCAATACTGCCAACACTCACATCAAGACGAAGACCGGCATCCGTTTTTTCACTGGCAACTGCAGGCACATGTTTTTCCTGGCTGGCATCCACTTCACCAGCTTTCAGCTCTTTCATCGCTTCGCCGCAACATACGGGATTCACACCTGAATCCTGAACCATGCCCACGAGGTTTTTACAATGTTTACAATAATAAAACTTAGCTGCCATTTTATTTCTCCTATCAATAGAGCGACTATTCGCTCAAGGACACAACAGATATATCGTGTCAATCATTCCTTAGGGATATGAATAAACACCGTCTGAAACTGTAAAGTCTAAATTTGAGATTTATCAACCTTTTACCGTTGTGAAGAAGCTAGAAAACCGCCACACAACTCACGAACATCCACAACCTATTTCAGCTCGTCCAAACAAAAACGAATCATATCTGTCATCGAACGCACATATTCCGCAGATTTTGGCTCCACACCGTCCAGCCCCAATTTATCGACTGCACGTTCCATCGCTTTGGTATACTGCAATAATGCATGAAAACGCTGTCCCCATTTTTCTCGAAATTCGCCTGTATCTTCCGTATGGGATGATGTCTGAATTTGTTCTTCCAATTGTGTATTCAGTGCATCAATCGTTTTCAGCCGTTCTTCTGACTCTGCCTGAACCTGCCTTAAAAGCTGCTGGTTCTCTTCAAGGGTAATGTCAAACTGACCGCGCAAATTTGCAATTTCTTCCTCATGACCGAACTCCATCTGCTGAATACGTTCTTCGAGTTCTGCAATGAGACGTGTGTCGTTTTGATTCTGTTCCTGAGCAATCCCCAGCATCTTCTGATGATTTTCTATATCATCATGAGCTTTCGCAAGTTTGCCGCGCACTTCTTCCAATTCAGATTCAAGCGCATGAATCTGAATTTGCATCTGCTCTAATGCCGTACTTTTCTGCTCATCGTCTTCCAAAGATGATGAAGCATCATAAGCCTGCGTTTCTTGAATGGGACTATCGTTAGGCTCGACGACATCCTCAGCAACATCTAATGGCTCAGATATCAGCTCAGCTTCTTCCGCCCCATCATCCCTCAAACTATCCTCTTTCAACGCCTCAAAACTGTCCTGAATCTCGCCATGAGCCCCCCCCACACGCTCAAGATTATCCTCAGAACCCTCACAAGAACACTCAAATTCCGGAAGCATATCTGCCGGATTCGATATTCCCATATCTTCGAAAACATCTTCACTCTGGCTCACGCTTGCGGATGTCTGACTCACGCTGGCCGCTGACTGGCTCACGCTCGCAGATGTCTGGCTCACGCTGGCCGCTGACTGGCTCACGCTCGCAGATGTCTGGCTCGCAACAGAAACCGATTCACTCACGCTGGATGAAACATGATTCACACCAGACGATACATCTGAAGGAACATCCTGAACCTTATGCGCATAGTTGGTAAATCTTTGTCTTGGTGTCACACCACGCCCGCGAGCATGGGCAGGCGCAGACATTCCTGCCGATGGCACAGCCGGTGCAACATTTGAAGTGTTGCTAGGAACCATAGAAGGTTCAACGGAGCGGAAAAATCCAGTTCTTGCAGCCCGTCTGCCTACACCCGCAGTCGCCGGTGCATAAGCATCGCCGGATACCCCATGCTCACGTCCTCCTGAACGCTGACGCATACGACCGCGCGTTTCTATACATTCCGGCGCAGCCTCTTTTGAAACTTCAGACACATCCTCCAAAGGAGGTTGTTGTTCTGCATCATCACCAGACTTATGCGGCGCCATGGAATCGTCAGATTCAAAAAACCGCTCTTCTTCAACAGCAACGGCATTATCCGGCACAGAAGGCAGTTCATCTTCGGCAACGACATTATCCGGCACGGAAGGAAGTTCATCTTCGGCAACGACATTATCCGGCACGGAAGGAAGTTCATCTTCGGCAACGGCATTATCCGGCACGGAAGGAAGTTCATCTTCGGCAACGACATTATCCGGCACGGAAGGAAGTTCATCATCGGCAACGGCATTATCCGGCACGGAAGGAAGTTCATCTTCGGCAACGGCATTATCCGGCACGGAAGGAAGTTCATCTGCTTCCTGCATCTCATCGCGAGATATTTCATCAACATGCGCGACTTTGGTAGACTCCACTGGCTCTGGCGATTCTATATTATCGATATGTGCAATATTCGTGTCCTCATGGCGCTCAGCATCGGCATAGGCATGAAAACCGGCCTGCTCTGAAAACATACCGGCACCAGGCATCGTCATACCGGCACCAGAGGGCATCGTCATACCGGCACCAGAGGGCATCGTCA
>JAGBXG010000278.1 GCA_017629415.1 Pseudomonadota bacterium
AGTTGGTTATGAATGTATCAATGGCACATGCAAACCCTTCTCAGATTTTTCAGCATCCAAAACTATCATTTGCAACGGTCAAACCTTGACTCCTTATAACGATAAAAATGGTTGCAATGGTTGCGGAATTCATTGCCAGAACGGTTCATGCAAAGCAGGAGTGTGCCTGAATTCAATTATTACATTCGGTCACTATGAGCAAGACAATGACCCCGAAACTGGCAAAGAACCCATTGAATGGCGTGTACTCGATGTCAATGCCGAAGGTCAGTATCTCGTCATCAGCGACAAAGTCCTTGAAAAGAAAAGATACAACGAAACGAATAGATCCATCACATGGGAAAAGAGCACCATTCGTTCGTGGTTAAATGGGTATGCGGCATCTTACAATAGCAATGGCATAAATTATACAAGCAACAACTTCATCGATGCGGCATTTACAGCTGAAGAACAAGCCAAAATCATTGCTTCCAACGTCCCTGCACATGCCAATCCCGGCGTTTACAGCTCGAGTCCAGGTAATGCAACGACCGATAAGATATTCTTACTCAGCATCGTTGAAGCCAAACAGTATTTTGCCAACGATACGGCCCGTCTGGCAGATGCCACACGTTATGCCGTTAAGCAAGGTCTGTTTGTCAGAGGTACCGACACTGTGAGTACCTCTGGTGGTACAACTTCATTCAACGGAAAGTATACAAATGTTCACCATTACGCCTACTGGTGGCTCCGGTCGCCGGGCTACAATTCAACTTATGCCGCCGATGTGGACCTCAGTGGCGCCGTTTATGCAAGTGGGAACTTCGTGCTCAACGACTACAACGGTGTTCGTCCCGCTTTGTGGCTGGATTACTAAATATTTAATCACTGAACCAATAATCTTTAATCCAAACTGATGTTTCAGGCAGTACCCCAATCTCGAACGCCCATCCCCAAAAGGGCGTTCTAGTGCCCCCCCCTTGGGGGCACGGCGTACGCAAAGTCACAAATCGTTTACGAATTCGTATGTTGCAGGGACGAAAAATGGGGGAGCGGGTCCCCATTTTTCCAAAAAACGAGTGTTAACAGTACCCGGCTAACCCACGAAAAAGCACCCCATATTGTGGGATTCCAAAGGGGCTCAGCCCCTTTGGCGGGGTTTGGGGCGGAGCCCCAAAAGAACTTTGCGTACGCCGTGCCCCTTGGGGGGGACCCCAAAGCGCGAGCAAAAAAAGGGGTCACTTGAATATTGATACCTACATGGAGTATATCGCGCTGCGGTTTTCATACCTTTCGGCAATGTTGCCGAAACCATCACTTAAAACTAAAGGAGTTGAATAATCATGCTTGATGTCAAATATGTTCTTTCCAATCTCGATGACGTCATGGAAGGCTTAAAATTCCGCAATGTCAAAGTCGATTTTGACGCGATCCGCGCATTGAGTGAAGAACGCCGCATCAAATGTCAACGTTATGATCAGCTGCGTTTTGAACAGCGCCAAGCCAGCGATCAAATGCGCACACTGGATAAGGAACAAGCCATTGCATTACGCGCACAGCTCAAAGAAATGAGTACTGAACTCAAAGCCATCGATGCCCGTCGTGCCGAAATTGACGCCGAATTGGCCAATATGATGCTCTATATCCCCAATATTCCTGCGGATGATGTGCCCAAAGCTGCCGATGAAGAAGGCAATGTCGAAATCCGCCGTTGGGGAACCCCGCGAGAATTTGATTTTACGCCCAAAGATCATGCTGAATTGGCTGAAAATGCCAACTTGCTCGACTTTGAACGCGGTGCAAAAGTTGCCGGTGCACGTTTCACCTTCCTCATGGGGGCAGCTGTTCGTCTTGAACTTGCTTTGATTCAGTTCATGCTCGACAACCATGCAGAACGCGGTTATCAGCTCGTCATGCCCCCCTATTTGGTCAACCGTGCTTCCATGACAGGCACAGGCCAGCTGCCCAAATTTGAAGAAGATGCTTATAAAACCAATGACGATCTCTTCCTCATTCCTACAGCTGAAGTCCCCGTGACCAATTTGCACCGTGATGAACTGCTCAATGCCGATCAGCTGCCCATCAAATATGCCGCTTACAGTGCATGTTTCCGCCTCGAAGCCGGCAGCTATGGCAAAGATACGCGCGGCATTATCCGTCAGCATCAGTTTGATAAAGTTGAAATCGTCAAATTTACCACACCTGAATCCAGTGAAGCCGAACATCAGGCACTTGTGAATGATGCTGAAAACATTCTTCAGAAATTGGAACTGCCCTATCGCGTTGTCGTTCTCTCGGCCGGTGACATGGGGTTCTCGGCTCGTAAGTGCTACGATATTGAAGTCTGGCTGCCTTCGCAAGGCTGCTACCGCGAGATTTCTTCTTGCTCAAACTTCGGCGACTATCAGGCACGCCGTGCCAATATCCGCTACCGCACACCCGATGCCAAAGAAAAAACAGCCTATGTTCACACGCTGAATGGATCCGGACTTGCCGTCGGCCGTACACTCGTTGCTATCATGGAAAATTATCAGGAAGCCGATGGCCGCATCCGCGTCCCCGAAGCCCTGAAACCTTATATGCACTGCGATTACATCTAATTTGTAAACCTAACATCACAAAAAAGGCGACTGCTTATGCAGCCGCCTTTTTTCATGTTGAAATATTGATAAAGTTTAATTCAGCCTTATCGCATCCTTTCAAATGCATCATGTGTATGATCTAATCACATGTATAATCCACACCCAAATCAAATTCCTCACTGAGACGTTTCCAGCCATCATTTGTGGTTATCATCTTGCAATAGTTCTTTCGAGATAACCCGGAAAAAAGAAACATTCTGTCTGCATCTTCAACATTTGAAACATTCCAAGAACTTAAATCTTGATCAAAAGACTCGGCCATTTCAAACATACTCATCATATCTCTGACATTTGAAACATCCCAAGAACTTAAATCCTGGTCAAAAGACACGGCCATGTAAAACATAGAAGACATATCCATCACATTGGATACATTCCAAGAACTTAAATCCTGGTCAAAAGACTCGGCCATGTAAAACATAGAAGACATATCCATCACATTAGATACATTCCAAGAACTTAAATCTTGGTCAAAAGACCCGGCCATGTAAAACATAGAAGACATATCCATCACATTGGAAACATCCCAATCGCCGATATTCTGGTTAAACTCTCCCGCAAATGAAAACATAGAAGCCATATCTATCACATTGGAAACATCCCAATTGCCGATATCTTGATTGAATAGCATACTTATCTCAAATAAATCACTCATATCTGTAATCTGAGAGGTATCCCAATTTGTGACATTTTTACCCCAAATGATTGCATCAATTAATTCATCTCTAGCCTCTTCTGCTTCGAATGCTTCACACCCCAGCATCCCCAAAGCCAAAGATACACATGCTGCCATTTCCATCCATTTCAAACATTTTTTCATGAGATATCCCCTACACTTCTCTAGATTGAAAAAGCGAAGACACAAACAATGCCTTCTCAACAAACAGCAAATAAAACAGCAAATATCATACCAATTTTACAACCCAACAGTTTATTTTCCAATCTCACCGCTATCCCCACCCCCAATGCACGGATATCGCATCAAAACTGTTAACGATAAAGCAATAACCCCAAGAAAATTACGGCGTGATATAACACTACCTGCCTGCAACCCACTGCCTGCAACCCACTACCCACTACCCACTACCCACTACTTTTTTTGCGTCTTTTAGGCTCTTTAAACTTGTATTTTTTTTTTTGATAATCACGCTATACCTTAAGCATGGCTATTTTACTGGGTTTTGTCACCCCACAAAATGTGAGTGTCCAAAAATTTGTACAAATATGACACGCACCTTGTTCTCGACCTGTATCAATAAACGAACGAGAGACACCCCTTGTACAAATTTATATAATATTAGTTTCGTGCGACGTCCATCCGACCAAACGCATCACCTTGTTTGCATCTGTGTGTTATTTATATATAGAATAACATGAAATAAAATATAAATATTGGATATTTCACGCAAAACCACATGATAAGCCATGCATATTTTAGCTTCTCTTTTCCCAGGAATCCATCAGAGATGGATCCGAAAATGATATGCGGATAACATAACCAGTAAACGACCTTAACCACGGAAATAGTTCGCGGCCGTCGTAAACGTCAGCAGAAAAACGCGCAGAATACGGACTGATGCGCTCTATTGTGCCGCAGCGCTTTTCAGATTCGAGCCTCGCCAGCACAGGGTGATTGGGATGCGGAGCCATAATCTCCATCTCGACGTGAACGGTTTGAGGCACATTCCGTGTCGAAACACCCCACAGATGCAGAGATTCAGCTGCAAACCGTTCGCGGCATTGCGCATATTGTGTTTCAGAAGCGTTATGGGGTTCCACTGGCTTCACTTCCTCAATGCGATCAATTCGTATCGCAGCAAAGTCGCCCGACTCGAGGTAATACCCCATCAGATAGCGACGCCCTGTACGTGCGCTCGCATAAATTTTGACAGGGACAACGTCGGCGGCAAGCCAGCATTTGGATGTCGTCTGTGGCGGTTGTACGACATGGCCATTATGATCAATCAATCGATAATTCGCGGGTATTTGATATTGTACATCATGACTGCGCACCCAATGATAAAGCTTCACGCTCACCGGCGTCTGATTGCGAATGCATGTCAATATCGACTCCAATATCTCCGCATCCATGACGTGATACAAAAAACGATACCGGAATCTCAGCGGTGACTGAGGTAACACCTTGAATTTGGCGCGCTCCCGTTCAATCATATAATGCCCGGCGACGCCCAATGAATCAACCTCGGCAAAGAATCGGAATAAATCGATATAAGGGGTTAGCTCAAATTCTGGCTTCACCAAGCGATACTCAAACAATTTTTTAACGATTTGACGTTCAATGATACCGAGTTTTCATATTCTTTCAGCACAGCCCAAAGGCGCTTATTATCTACTGGAACTGCGCGCTTTAGGTCTGACACGGTTTTATAATTTCCATCTTCCAGCGCAAAAAGCAGCCCAAAGTGTGCCGCCAGTTCCGAATCAATAACCTTTTTCGATTGCAGAAACGCAGCCACTGGATTCTCATCCAGATCACGGCTATCCATAGTCAAAAACTGTCTCATCTCGCTTTTGTATCCACGTTTGCATAAATATGATTTAAGCAACTGCTCCATCAACGTGCGGAACTGGCGATAGGCACTCTGGTTTTCTTCCATCAACATTCTATATGAAATCCCAAGCATGCAGAATTCGCGCAAAAACTGCCTGCACCGATTGAGTTTTTCGAACTTGAACTCAATATTATACGCCATGATGATTCCTCCATTTGGGAAGCGAAGTCATCGAAACAGCCCCTGCAAACATATTATCCGACAATTCCAGAGCTGATACATTCCAGTTATCCAGAATTTGCCGATAAGAAATGGCGCCGCATAGCATTCCAGCCATGGATTTAACATGGGATACATCCCAGGCATCCAGCGGCTGATTGAACGATTCCGCCATTTTAAACATATCCGTCATATCCCAGACGTTTGACACATTCCACGACCCAAGGGAATGGTTAAATGACGAGGCAAATGCAAACATTCCCGCCATATTCTGCACATTCGATACATCCCAGGCATCCAGCGGCTGATCGAATTCTGTTGCCCTTTCAAACATCATGGCCATATTCTTCACATTTGAAACGTTCCAATGTTCCACTGGATCATTCAATTTTATACAATTATAAAACATACATTCCATCGTTTCAACACGAGACAGATCCGGTGCATCCATAGCAGGAATTCGAATCATACACGCACCAGCAAACATATAAGCCATCGAACGCCATGCAATATCCCCCCATTGGCATACCTCCGACCAATAATAATCATCTGCATCGGGTGCATAGTTCGATATCTCCGATAATTCGAGATTTCCATGTTTTCCGTCGCGAAGCAAGATGTGTCCCACATTTCCGCGCATGGCAATGGTATAAATCCCTGGCTTTTCATAGACATGGCTCAAATCACCGGTTTGGCATATTTTTTCGTAAATACCGTCCCCGTCGCAGTCTGCTTCATAAAGCAGATGATAATCTTCTCCATAAGAAAAGACATCTGTTTCCGGCTCTCTGCATATCGCATGGTGAAGACAACATATCCGCACTTCCGTATTTGGCCGCGTCACGACGACTTTCATAACAAAAGGTCGCATTTTTTCAAAAGAAACTATTTCTTGTAAATTCGCATTTGTCCTGTCTGAGCAATCGTTCTGATTCACGATGGTATGAACTGAAGCGGCCTCAAATCTATTTTGTAGTTCCTTTTGCTTTTTAAACCGAAGTTGGACTTTCCACGCCAGTTCGTTCGGTGACTCGACACACACATTTTTCCCCAGCGATAATATATCATTCACGATCGATTCCGAATCCACTCGCCAGTCATAATAAAATTCCAAACGATAGCGTTTCTCTTCTTCCGAAACGCACACAACATCTCGTTTTTGATAAGAAGCAAAACAATTCAATGACCGAGATAATGCATCATGCTTATCTGTAATTGACAAACAAGCAACGCGATTCTTTTTGGGTTTAGCTGACTTCTCTGACTTTCGCAATTCGGCTCGTTCATGCTCAACTTCGGTCATGCGTTTGGCATTACATAACAACAAAGAACAACGAGGTTTCCAGATTTCCGCGCACGCCAAAGCATCTGCAAGTTTGCACGACACGATGGAACGCATTGGAATGCGTATGCATTTTGAACTTACCCCCTTTTTGCCGTGATAATCACATTCTGCATGTATAAACATGGCATCAAGCCTGCTGTCATATTCGAGATGAACAGGCCTGCAGATAGCCCATGCCGGTGTATTTGTATATTTTAACCATCCTGAATTTTCATGCTCTCGCCAAACCAAAGCCAGTCTTTGATTTTCTTTGCATGCACGATATACCATTCGAAAATGTTCAATATAATCGCAGTCCATCCACGGATCAGATACTGCCGGTCTGTCAAAATAAACATAATCTTCCAGATGATACAAGGGTTCGACATCATCCAACCTCGTAAAGGATACATCGAACAGTTTAACCCTTGGATCGTTCAAAATGGCCTTAATCCATTGCTTTTCCAGCTTTGTCAGCCCATACTCCGGCATGGTGCGATGGTTATTTGCCCCATCCTCTTGCATCAAATGGAGTTCTCCAAACAGTTCCGTAACCTCTTTGGATTCTATCAGCTCTTTGAAAGAGTGTTTAAGGAATTTTGGTAACTCCAGATTATCAATCGCCTCATCCATCGGCCCCGGTTCCCGAAGTAACTGTCGAATCAGCCTTTCACACGTATAAATATAGATGCTGTATATTTTATGAAAGATCATGGATTTTTCCTTGTATTGCTCGTCTATG
>JAGBXG010000037.1 GCA_017629415.1 Pseudomonadota bacterium
ACAACGGCATCGCTGACGGCACCGAAGGTGTCGCAGACCCCGATGATGACAAAATTCCCAATTACCTCGATGACGATAATGACAACGACGGTCTGAAAGACAGCTTGGAAAAAGAAATCGGCAGCAATCCCAATAAAATTGATACCGATGGCGACGGCTACGTCGATGCTTCCGAATATGCCGCAGCCAAATACGCCGTTGAAAACGGCGTAACCGTCAATGGCACAAAGATTACCAGCATTTCTCAAGTCATCAATAATAATAAAATCGGCGTTAAAGATATCTTCGACTTCTATTTCGAACTGCCGTACGAAGGCGAAAAGAAAAATGATATCTTGGAATTCATTCCCAAAGTCTCAAAACTCGATGTCGTCTTTAACGTTGATACTTCAGGTTCGATGAGCGGAACTATTAATAACGTTAAAACCAATATCAATAATATGATAAACACTATTCGTTCCATGGTTACGGACAGTGGATTTGCTTTGGTGAATTTTGATGATTATCCAACTGGCGGCTATGGTTATTATAAATCTGGCTCCACCACTTATAATGACCTTCCGTTCAGGGTTCTAGGAAAAATATCTACTAATGCTACAACTGTCGCAAATTACACAAAAGACTCTCTGTTTAAAGTACGCTATGGCGGAGACGGACCTGAAAGTGGCGTAGAATCATTACATTATATTGTAACAGGTAAAGGCGTAAGCTGGAATAAATATGATAGCAATAATCCAGCTGGCTCCCTGCCAAACGCTACCAATGCTCCAAATACGTGGGGCGGCGTAGATTTCCGCGACGGTACGTTGCCGGTTGTCGTTCATGTAACAGATGCCGAATCACACGATTCAAACTCCAGTCCATACAGCAAATCCTATGTACCAAATCCTCACTATTCAGCAGATTTATTAGCTGCTGTGAAAGAAACTGGGGCACGTATTATCCCTCTAGGTGTAACATATAGTAACAGTACCAGACGCTCCCAGGGATTAACCTGGGCAAAAGGTTCAGATGCTATTGTCCCCGTTTGTGCATTCGGTTTAAGCGCAACACAGTGCAACCTTGGTGATTATAAAACCTCACCAGAAACGATTAATGGCAAAGAAAAACAATGCGTATTAAACTATGAAGGTGAAGAATCCGCTGTTGCCAACATGATTTCCACAGGTATTGATGCACTTGTCAAATATGGTACTTACGAAGTCAGCACGACGATTGAAGGTGTTCCTATCCCTGGTTCTACCAAAGACACCTCATGCTTTATCAAACAGGTTGTGGCAACCGCTTATGTGGCACCGCCCGCAGATCCCGAAAAAACGTGCAACCCCGTTGCGGAACCGACAAAGGTTGGAGGCTCCACCTATAACAACGGTTTCAAAAACTTTGCACCTGGTACTTCCAGTGTGAACAAAGAAGGTGCACGTCTCCACTTTACGGTTTATGCTCAAAACGACAACTGCGTAAAACCGATTGAAGAAGCTCAGACATTTACGGCCTATATCAACGTTGTCAATCCGACAACCGGCCTGGTTTTCGGTCGCCGTCAAGTGTCCATCATCGTCCCCGGCGAGTTTGACCTCGACATGAGCAACTAATCGACACACCTGAGTCCATAAACAAATTGCCCCAGGCCGTCATGCGGCCCGGGGCTTTTTTTGTGCGTCAAAATAACGAGTATTTTTTACGACCTCGAATTTGCATCCAATTTACAGCAAAGAAAACAAATAAAATAATACATACACTTATTTTAATATTATTTTATACTTATTTTCAAATAACACATGGATAACAAACAAAAGCGGCGGCGTATTGGCAACGCCAATAGCCGCCGCCCAAGCCGCAGCCGTAGTGGCGTGACACGCCACTAGGCTAGGCGTTACAAAAGCAAAACAAATTTTAAATTATAAAATAACACCATCGAGGAAGAGATGAGCGATGGTGAAATATATAATGATACCGGTGGCGTCGACAATCGTGGTGACGAACGGTGCGGATGCACTGGCAGGGTCGACGCGGCAGGCTTTGAGAATAAAAGGTAGCATGGATCCGACGAGCGAACCGTAAATGACCAGTACGCCAACGCTGAGGGCAATCGTAGCCGCCAGTCGGATGAAAACACCATCCCCCTGCGGCAGCATATCGAGGAAGTGATAAACCGTAATAACGATAAAACCGATGGCTGCCAACGTCGCCCCCAATGCACTGCTGACAATCAGCTCGCGTTTGAAAACGAGAAATACATCGCGAAGACGGAGTTCCCCCAAGGCCATGGCACGCGTAACAAGTGTTGCGGCCTGCGACCCTGTATTACCGCCGGATGCCATAATCAACGGTACAAATACGCCCAGAATAATCGCAGCTTCCATGGCAGTAGAATAAGAATCCATGACGCGTGTCGTCACAATCGTACAGCAGAACAAAATGACCAGCCAGCCAATGCGTTTCTGATACATCTCGCTAAACGACGATTGCAAATAGTCATTATCGAGTGCCGCCATACCACCCATTTTCTGGATATCTTCGGTGGCCTCTTCGGTCACGACGTCGACGATATCGTCGATGGTAATAATACCTTTCATGACATTATTTTCATCGACAACCGGCAGTGCAAAACAGTCCTCACGGGCAAAGAGCAACGCAACCGATTCTTGATCCTGGTCGTCTTCAATTTTGGTCGGCTCGGTGTCCATGACTTCCGAGACAATCCGGTTGCCATCGGCCTTAAAAAGTTCTTCAAACGGCACAACGCCCATTAAATGCTGCTGATTATCGAGCACATAGACATAGTACATCGTCTCAAGCTCCTCGCGGACCTGACGGCGTACATAGAGAATGGCTTCATCGATTTTCATATCAGGACGAATACGCGCAAAACGCGGACTCATGAGACCGCCTGCCTCGTCCTCTTCATAAGCCATGAGGGCATCGACTTCTTTGCGCACACGTTCTTGGAGGCATTTTTTGAGGCTTTCGCGTTTTTCTTCGTCTTCAACGAGCTGAAGAACGTCGGCGGCATCGTCAGGCGCAAGTGTACGCATCCAAAGACGCTGTTCTTTGGATGGCATATTGCACAACATGTCCACCTGGTCTTCACACGGAATCGACGAGAAAAAGTCCTCGGCATCCTCATGTTCAAGCTGATTAAACCATTCGACGCGTTCTTCGGCGTCAAGCGTGGGCCAGATTTCCCACAAATCGTCTATGGAAATATGATGATGTTCTGACATTTGATGTTTCCTTTATCACTCATGCTGCTGAAACTGACATTTGATCGAACACAGCGGCATAAGGGAAACAAAAAACACCAAGATTTCATGGATTTCATGGTCTTCCTTTTCAAGAGGAAGACACTATTTTGGACTTCCTCAGATAAAGATATTGGCTATGTGGCAACTGAGAGGGTCGTCCATCGTCTGACTACTCAAAAGAGAAAAGAACACAGTTACGCATATGGCAACTGCACAAGCCCCGTACTCCAAACGTACGCAAAGTCGCTCATGATTCACGAAATTGTACATGGTGTAAACGCGAGCTCGACAAAAAATGCGGAATCAAAATGTTACCGCATTTTCGGGGGCGGCTTTACGCAAATTTGGGCCAAATTGCAACTGAAATTATGTAGTCACATGTAGGCAATTCAAGTACATGTCTATGGTTCAACCTTGATTATTGTGTTGAAATGGTGTAAGGCGCATTTTGACCGAGAGGTTCCTGGACTGTCACAGTCGGGCTGAGGCGGGAGGAGCATTAACCCTTTCACTTTTTTCCTATCAAAAAAACTTCCATTATGCCCTACCTCGACTATCCCTCTTATTTCTACCCCGTGCTTCTTCCGCCTGAGCCCGATTCTGACCACAGTGAGTCCGACGACAATTCGATGCAATGCCGACGATAGACGGATAAAACTGTGTTTCCGGGATTCATCCACACATTTATCCGGTATTCAACATTATGGACAGACCGCTTGCGCTTTATCGCCGTTATCTTTGGGAATCGAAAAACATTTCTTGGATTTACACGTCATCCGTGAAGCAGCTTTTGGCCTCACGCGACTATTATTTGGCCGCAGCAGGCATGGAACCTGCAAAAATGGATGCTGCAGCTCAGCGCGAACTTGACGATCTTATCATTGCTGCCACTCTGGCCGCAGAATCCCAAGTTGAACGCGACATGTGGGGCTGGACTATCCGTATTCCGCTCAAACCGTGGGGACTGTTCTGCGGCATCGAACCCGAAGGCACCGTCTGTGCACGTTTCACCGAACTTCGTCCGGAACTGGCCGCCGATCCCGTAGGCTGCTTCGCCATCCAGCGCGTCACCGCCAACCTGCCTGTCCGTCAAACTTCCTTGATTCCTTGTGACGAATCCGTCCGGTATCTCGTCGAACAATATTTCGAAGAATCCGAACAGCTGCCCGCACGTCTGGCCATCCGTGACGACGAAGCCGTCATGGCCCTGAGCATGCCCGATGCCTCCTGGGATGCCGTCAAATCGCTCAAAGCTGACGAACTTTTCGACCTGTTCCACACCATCTGCCGCACCGAACAAGCCGAAACCCCAGCCGAAGACACTTCCGAACTCAGCGAAAAAGCTCGCGCACTCAAAGCCAAATTTGCTGCGGCTAAAGGCTCGGCTATCGGTTCCATGCACGGCGAACTGAAATTGATGCACGAAGCCGTTTTCTATTATGGATGCCGCTGCGATGCCCAAAATATCGCCCAGATGATCGCCGCACTCCCCGCCGAACAGCAAAAAGAACTCTGGCAAGACTCACCCACTCTCGATGTTCAATGCCCGCGCTGCGGCAGAACGCACATCATTGCCCGAAACTCTTAAATTAAAACACTTTTTTGGGGGAATCGCGGCTATGGTCTGACGACCATACGCCGCACTTTGCGCTTCGCTATCGGCTTTGACCTTTCAGGTCAGCCGATACGCTTCGCGCTTTTTTTATATTATTTTCAGCTAAAGCGGAATGGGATACAGAGTTCCCATTCCGCCCCCAAAACGTCAGTAACCAGTACCCGTCCAACCCACGAAAACGCCCAATTTTGCAGGATTCCAAAGGAGCTCAGCTTCTATGGTGGGGTCCGGGGCAAAGCCCCTTTTTGCTCGACAGAATGGCGCGCTTTCTTCGTCAGCTGCGTCATTCCAGTCGGTCACGTGCGTTTGCACGCTCCCTCC
>JAGBXG010000279.1 GCA_017629415.1 Pseudomonadota bacterium
CGCCCCGGACCCCACCAAAGGAGCAGAGCTCCTTTGGAATCCTGCAATATGGAGCGTTTTTCGTAGGCTAGGCGTGTACTGGTTGCCGACGTTTTGAGGGCTGAATGGAACCTTGTATGCCATTCAGCTTGGATACACTTAACACTTTGTGAAAGTTGGCGGCTGACGACGAAAGCGCATCAACTGGCGAGCAAAAACAGCTTTATCATGATGCAAATCCCGCCATCTCTTGGTATATGCCTGCAAATCGTACGCAAATGGTGTATGTGTCCGCTTTCAGCGGATTTTTTTGTGTTTTGGGAGATGAAATTGATGAAAAAAACATTCGCGATATTGTTGGCTCTGATGCTTCCGATGGCTCTTGTCTCTTGTGATGACAGTTCTGAGTCTGGGGATACAAATACAGAGCAGTCTGGGGGTGAGCAGTCGGGTAGCAATCAAACCGGTGATGATCAAACTGGCGATGACCAAACCGGCGGTGATCAAACTGGCGATGACCAAACTGGTGATGACCAAACCGGCGGTGACCAAACCGGTGATGACCAAACCGGCGGTGACCAAACCGGCGGTGACCAAACCGGCGGTGAGCAAACCGGTGGTGACGATGTCCAGACTGGCGAAGATGACAGGTTTGATGGTGAAAAAGGGCTTGTTTATTGCAATGCCGCAGATGTGGGCAAAACAAAGAAAGTTTGTGAAAATGGCAATACCGAAGAAGTCACATACGCGATCAGTGCAACATGCAAAGCGTATGAAAACGGCTATTATTATATTGAATATGACAACAGCTCTGAGGAATATTGCAGCGCTGGGTGTAAAAATGGCCAATGTATCAAGGCAGTCAGCGATGCTGGTACAGCTTGTACTGCCGATTTCCAGGAACGATGTGAAGGCACGAAGCGCGTCTTTTGCGAGTCAGAGTATAGCAATCAAGTGGCAACATACGATTGCAATGACGGCGATACACATGGATGTATCATTGAAGCAGATCAAAAAACGAACTGCGCTTATTCATGTGAAACAGAAGGCAGCTTGATTTATCAATGCGATAACTATGGGGGGCAGACAGACATCTATGACATGTTTGTTTTTGAGTGCAAAACAGGCCCAGATGGTAAACTTTATCAGCACTTTAAGGAATCTAAGTTGTCTTGTGGGAAATCGTGTCAGGTAGGTACTGGGGTATGTCAATAAGCAAGGCGTGATGCTTCAGATTTTGAGTTAAAACCGAGCACACAGATAAAAAAAGACAGCCAAGGCTGTCTTTTTTTTTGTCATCAGCAATGTTTTTTTTTTGTCATCAGCAATGTTTAATGTTTGTGATTAGAGGCCGGATTTAATTTTCCAGGCATCGTCCTCTCGGATAATCGTCATACGGTTTGTATCATTTTTAGATTGCCAGTAATTTTGGCCGGCGACTTCATATCTGAAGTTCCAAATGTACTGGTAATCAACATGGTATTCCATGTTTTCTTTTGTCAGCTGTTTAACTTCAATGACAAAGCGGATGTCTTTGACGGATTGTGAAAGATAGTCATTGAGGATTTCTTCGATACGTTCATTGCCGTAATCGTCAGAAAGATCGTCCGTTGTTGAGCCATTTTCGTAATAATCTTTGGAGATTAGGCTTTTAAGTGTTGCGATGTCTTTGTTTGCAATGGCATCGCGATATTTTTGAACGGTTTGAAGAATTTCAAAATTTTCTTCGTTATCTTTGATATTGGATTCTTCATCGATGGCAAAGAAGTAGGGCTGTTCAAAGTCTTTGGTTTGGAGCATGCCCGCACCGCATGCTGATAAGCCGAAGGCAAGCAGAAGACTGATAAAAAGTAATGTTATCTTGGACATAATGCGCAAAGGTGAAATTCGGTATGGCATGAAATGGGAATCACAAAGTCCCAAAATCAAAGCGTATTAAGAGGTAATGGGGGATAAATGCAAGTTTTTTAAGTGATAAGCGTTTATAAGCTAGTGTGATGGCAGAAACAGGGGGTGTTGGGCGTTAAATGAGGGTGAACATCTTCAAGATGTTTCAGTGGGTTTTTCTTTTGTGTTTGACATGGCATGAAATTTTATTCAAGAAGTCAGGCTGGTGTCGTGATGTACACGAGATTGTATTCATTTCTGCATCGTAAGATGCTGTTATTTTAAGGGGATAAAAGATGAAAAAGAAGATTGCTTTTGTTTGTATGGCTGCATTGTTGGCTGCGACAGCTTTTGTGGCGGAAGCGTTTGCTGATGATGATGACAAATTCCGTTGTCAGGCTATTGTAACTTGGAATGGCGAGGACGTTTGTGGCGTGGATAAGGACAAGTGCCCTGCAAAAGCCAAGTTTGAAGCTGTTGAAGATGCATGTGAAAGACTTTGCAAAGACAATGATGCCTGTGAAAAAGACTGTGAGAAGAGTGCCAAAGTTGTTTATGAGTGCAAAGACCTTTCAGGCAATGTGGTCATGAGTGAAGGCACAGTCAAGCGTTGTGAGAACGATGGTGATAAAGGTTGTTGCAAATCCTGTCCCAAATGGGACAAACCTGTTGCTGCAGATGCAGCCAAGGCGACGGGATGTGTCAAACCTTGCGGCAAACCTTGTGATGCACCGTGTGACAGCTGCGATAAAAAAGAAACGTGTAAAAAACACGCGAAATAATGAAAATTAACGGTCAGAAATTTGCGAATGCACAAAAAACCGTTTGTTTTTTGTGCGTTCAGCAGCAAGGCGTACGCAAAGTTTTAAATCACTTGTGAAGTGGTAAGTTATGGGGAAGCGGAATGGGATAAAGGTTCTATTTCGCCTCTAGACGCAAGTCATCGGTAACTGCCTAACTCAAAAAATGTCGAATCTATTGTGGGTTCCAAGGGGCTCAGCCTCTTGGCGTGGGGTGGTGCGGAGCCCCATAAGAACTTTGCGTACGCTGTGGGCAAAGCCCCAAGAAAAAAGAAAACGATTATGAGCGGCACATATCGCAGCCGTCGTGTACGCGTCCGTCTTTGAGCTCGTCTTCGGTGGCAAATCTGACGGCAATGACTTCGACATCGAAGTGCAGGGTTTGTCCGGCTAAGGGATGGTTGGCATCGACATAAACATTTTCTTCGTCGATGGAAACAATCCAGAGTGGAAAAGGTTTGCCGTCTTCGGATTTGGCGGTCATGCCTGCGCCAACTCTGAAGGGTGTACCTTCTGGAAAAATGGATTTGGGTACAGCTTGGGGTTCGCCATCACGCAAGCCATAGCCGTCTTCAGGTGGTACATCGACATGGAATTGTTTGCCGACTTCTGCGCCGTCGAGGGCTTTTTCGAGACCGCGCAAAATGGCACCATGGCCATGCAGATAGCGCATGGGGGCTTCTCGGGTAGCCAAGTCAAGAACTTCACCGGCATCATTGCTGAGAACAAAAATGACGGATGGAACGGTATCTTGTGTGACCTTATTGGTTTGAAGGGAATCTGTCATAGAATTGAGCCATATTTTGAAGGTTATGGGTATCGTGATGCGCAAAAATCCGTAGATGGGATATATCGTGATATGCGCAATGCAAATCGCCGGGGTGTTTTAAGACGCAAGTAGGCAGAGTGCAACAGTTTTCCCCGAGATACAAAGCTCGAATAATATAAAATAATGGCAAAAATTGGGTGATTCTTGAACTCATTTGTTTCTGCGTGTAAAATAAAGAATAAGAAACATATAGATGGTATGGATTGCCATCGTTTTGAGTTTTACTTAAGGAGATATGTTTTGCGTACGTATCATAAACTGATAACTTTTAGTTTGGCTTCTTTACTTGCTTTGTCCACAACAGCCTGTGGTGATGATGCTGGTGGAGCCATTGAGGTTGAAACAGAAGAGCCTGGTGATGAGCCAAATGATGA
>JAGBXG010000280.1 GCA_017629415.1 Pseudomonadota bacterium
CTCCGCCCCAAACCCCGCCAAGGGGCTGAGCCCCTTGGAACCTGCAATGAATTTGACGTTTTTGTGAATGAGCCGGGTACTGATAACACTCGTTTTTTTGGAAAAATCGGGACCCGCTCCCCCATTTTTCGTCCCCGCGACATACCACTTCGTAAGTCTTTTGTGACTTTGCGTACGCCGTGGATCTTGCATCCGGCTGATGAATAAGTTCAAGTTATTTTGGCTTAAAATTTGTTCGAAATGTTCAAAGTCTGTATTGAGGTGTGTATTGCAACACCGACGCGACGTATCATATTTCGATTTCGGTAAAGTTTGAGGAAAAGATGAAAAAATCAGTTTTGCTGATAATTGCTTTATTTGTTTCATCCTTTGTATGTGGATGTGGTACGCGTTTGTATGTCATGAATTATCCTGCTTTTTTTACGGACGACAGCACTTATTCGTCGATTGCGGTAGCTCCCGTTCAAAATGATTATGAATATGGCCGATGGACAAATCGTGTGAATCGCGAGTTGGTTTATGGTTATATGAATAATGGATATTATGCGGTTTATGATAACACGGGTGGTGGCAATGCTATGGGGGATTTGGAAGTTTTCACGACTATCGCTAATTATGGTGAAAATCGTGATGAACGCATCGATACACGTACGGAGACCAGAAAAATTTACAAGTTGGATGGAAATGGTAACCGTGTGCATGATGCAAATGGGAATCCCATTGTCGAGCGTGTGGAAAATCATGAGGTGAAATATAAAGTCTTTGAACGGACTTCATATGCTAATCTTTCTGTGGTCGTTTTAGAAAGTGCATCTGGGACAACGCTTTATGATAAAGTCATCGGCGGTTCTTGTTATGAAGAGAGTCCCAATCCTCGCCAGTTTTCCCCCGTTCCAGAGGCGCGTTGGTGTGCTTTGAGTGATGCTGTTTCAAGCGTGGTTTACCAAACCAGTCCGACTTCGGACGTGATTGTGGTGGATGATGACGATGTCCTGGCCATTCATCGCTATGATGCAGAAGATGGCTGGGTAGATGATTCAGATATTGCCCCTGATGGCACGTTCAGACTTTCTGTTGCGTTTCCCAATGCAGCACTTTACAACACATTTGGCATCGATATTGTTTCTGGGGAAAATAATGATATCCTGATTCAGGAAAAGGTTTACTGGGAGGGAAATACATTCCAGTTTGAGTATAAAATGGCAGACTTGATTGCGAAATCCGGCGGTATGCCTGAATATAAAGTCCGAATTTGGAATGCTGGTCGTGTCGCCATTGAAAAAGAGATTGAGGTCGATCAATAAATCTGGAATGTTTTTGAGGTTTTCATCGGAAAACCGGGGAGAGGCATGAGCTTTGATACATCAGAGCATGACAACCGATTTCAAGGCATTTCAATGAAATTCAGTTTTGACAAATAAGGAGTTGCGATGAACGGTTTTAAACGCATGGTTGGATGTGGATTGTTTTCTTTGACAGCATGTTTGGGGATGGGATGCTCAACACCGAATTATGCGCATTTTGATTTGATTTATTACCCGACATTTTTTTCTGACAATGCGACGTATTCCTCGATTGCAGTTGCGCCGGTAGAAAATACGGTGGAACGTGGACAGTATACACGTCAGTTGAACAGTGATTTGGTTCAAGGTTATGTGAATAATAATTCTTATAAAGTTTATAATTATACGAATGAACGCATGCGTGATAATCAATTGATTGCTCATTTGCGCGAAAAGGGTGATGTCGATCTCGTTTTATTCAGTTCGGTTGTTAATTATGGTGAAGAACGAAGTGATCGCGTAGATACACGTTATGAAACCGAAACGGTATATCGCCTGGATGCCGAAGGTAATAAAGTTTATGATGAAAATGGCAGGGCTATCATTGAACGCACTATTGAGCATGCTATCAATTATAAAGTTTATGAACGTACGGCTTATGCCTCTATGTCAGTGCAGCTGGTTGAAGTCGCTTCGGGGAATTCTGTCTGGACAGACACGCGCAATAAAAGCTGCTATGAGGAAGTACAAAATCCGCGCAATTTCTCCTCAGCTGGCGAAGCACGGTGGTGTGCTTTTGATAAGGTGACATCAGACATCGTTTATCAGACAAGTCCGACGAGTAAACGCGTGAACTGGGAGGACAAAGATGCCGTTGGTATTCAGCGATATGACGACGATGGTTGGGAAGAAGAAACAGATATTCCCATTAATGAAGAAGTCAGGCTTGTATTTTGGTTTCCCAGTGAAGCCAAGCACAATACTTTTTCATTTGATATTATAGCGGCTGAAAGCCAAAAGAAGCTTGCAGGTGATACGATGTATTATGAAGGCAAAAGCTTTGTCTATAAATACAAGATGTCTGAACTCGTCAATCTTGCGGGCGGCGAACAAGAGTTTAAAGTTCGCTTGTGGGATCACAAAGGCCTAGTTGTCGCTAGAGATTTTGAAGTGGATTAATACCCTTTAAGATTGTGTCAAGGTTTTAAAAAATTTCCATGCGTGGTGATATGAAAAATGATCATCACGCTTTTTTTGTTTGTAATATGCATAAATGACGTAAACTGCAGGCGGGTTTTGCAGCAATTCTGCTGTGACAGACGCCGTTTGGCGAAATGCCAAATGTTTTGGATTTCCATTTTTGAGTATTTGTCATGCTAGATTATCGAAAAATGAAATTTGTTACGAGTGCGGCCTCGTATAAGCAGTATCCGACAACGCAATTTCCTGAGGTTGCGATTGTGGGTCGTTCTAATGTTGGTAAGTCGTCTCTTCTCAACATGCTTTGTGAGCAGAAAAATTTGGCCAGGGTGAGTAAAACCCCAGGACGTACTCAATTGATTAATTTTTTTTCCATTGAAGAACGTGCCTATCTTGTGGATTTGCCGGGTTATGGTTATGCAGATGTCCCCGAAAATGTTCAAAAACAATGGGATACGATGATGCACGATTATTTGGCGCATCGTGAGCAGCTTTTGGGCTTGCTTCTGTTACTGGACATTCGGCGCAATCCGTCCGAACACGATATGATGATGTTCGAATGGTGTATGGAACGTGAGTTGCCTGTATTGATTGTGTTAACCAAAACTGACAAAGTCGGCAAAAATGAGGCTTATAACGCCACTCATAAGCTTGCTAAACTGTTTGAAACGACTCCCAAGCAGTTTATTTCGACTTCGGCATTGAAGAAGACCGGCATACCTGCACTTCGTGAATCTTTGAATGATCTTTTTGATGATTATTTTGATATCAAACGTGAGATTGATATTGTGATGGAGCAAACCTGATAGCTATGATGCAAGCAAAGGAGTTTGGAGCAGGGGGCCAAGCCCCCTGCGTCGCTATTTGCGCGGCGTATGTCGCGAAGCAGAATAGTCGCGCAACGCACGGCGTATGGCGCCCTAATGGGGCGTCATAGTCGTGCGCAAATACGCGCCTACCCCCGATGCGTGGCTTCGCCCCGCAACGCCCCATTAGGTATTCTCGTGATTGATATGCATATACCGCTTATCGTTTTGGAAAACACTTGACGGTGTGTATTCATCATGCTAAAAGCCGCGCGCCTCAATTTGGGCGACTGCATCCGGGCGGTTTCCCGTGAGTTCAGACAGGGGTCTGGATGTCCATAATGTGAGGTTGTTACCAACCGGAAAGAGGATTTTCAAATGGCTGCCAAAAGACCAGCTAAAATTTCAACGACAAAGAAAGTCGTGTACAAGAAGAAATGCCCCGCCTGCATGGCCAAAGGCATGGAAACAGATATGGGCATCATTAAGATGGTCCGTCATTCTAAACCGAGCGGAATGTTTTGGGTTTGCCCGAAATGTGCTGCTGAAGTTCCGACCAAAATGTAATCAGGGAGAGTTTAGAGATGGATACCAATACAAACGCCAATTCTGTTAGCCGTGCTGCTGCTCGCGGTGGTTTCCGCCGTGCAAAACGCAAAGCCTGCCCCTTCAAATCTGATGCTTCTTTGTCAATCGATTACAAAGACGTTCAGCTTCTCAAGCGTTTCCTCTCCCCGCGCGGTAAGATTCTTCCTTCGCGCATTACTGGTGTTTCAGCCCGTTTCCAGCGTAAACTTGCTCGCGCTATCAAACGTGCTCGTCACATTGCGCTTCTGCCCTATCAGGCTGAAGATTAATATCACTGCCCTTCTAAAAGGGAGGATATAAAGCTTAATAAGCTGCATTCCTGTATAAGGATTGCAGCTTTTTTTGTTTTTACAGAATGTGACTGTGTATTCCTTGGTGGGCCTTTTAGTTTGTGCCCCAAATGCACGTGGAAAGTGCTCTCCAAATATGGGTGATGGGGTAGGGCATAGAAGTACGATCGCGAGAGGCCTGACAATAATTTTTAAATGCATTGGCAAGCGCATTTGTGTTGAGAATATCTTGAATCCAATTGGGGGAAGTCTCAATTTTATGCAGTATAAAATTTTTGGCATGAACGCATAACCCATCTAGCATCAGGTCATCAAAACTCTGAATTTTAGGATGATGAATGATTTCTTTTGGCAGAAGAGGGGCAAGTGCATCTTTATATATGGTGCGATAATCTTTACAGAGAAGAAAATATTGCGGTGGTATTTGGGCGCAAAAATCATAAACTTTCGGATCAAACAAAGGATCGTAATAGGCATGGGATGTTTCACGTGCAATGATATCTAAGGCACGAACACACATTTCCCATTCCCAGCTGATGGGGAGCCAAGCACGTTCTTCACAGTGTGACATAAAAAATACGGGATCCGTTCGTTCAATAGGGAATTGGGCCGCAAAAAGATTATTGAAGATATAGGGATTATGATGATGGGGTGTAAAGCATCCTTTCATCGTTTCGCGGATTTTTCCATCCGCCAAATTCCCGAGCACACGCGCTGCTAAAAGTCGTAAATCTCTGTAGCGTAGGACGGAAATTTCATTGATGATTTCAGTGCGCGTTTGTTTGTGATGGACAGCATGAGTCAAAAGATGGCGCCATAGAGCTTCATTTCTGACTTTGACAATAAAATTGCCGCCATAGCCAGTGATGACCATTCGAGGGCCGAATTGGTTTTCGATTTTGCGATAAATGGCCAAAGTGCTTTCAATGCCTGGGGCAACGAGAGGGCCATAGGAGCGATATTTATGATAAAGCTCAGGTTCTGACAGAGGCCATGCTTTATCCATATTGATGCGTTGTAGCTGAATGGGAAAAGTACGCTCAAGTATGTTCAGTTCGTGTGATTCATCACAGGTGGCGTGTGAGGTCGAGATCAAAGAAAAGGCATCAATAGATGAAGGATGGCGTGAATAACAATAAGATGCAAGGATACCTGATGAGTCTAGACCACCAGAAAGTGTAAAAATAGGATTTTCTGAGGGAATTCGCGAGGCAGCTTCAATTAAAACTTGTCTGAGTTGTTCAGTCAGATTCGAATAAGAGCTGTTCAAAGGGGTATAGTGACGTCTATGCCAATAACATGAGCGTCGAGAAGTTTGATAATGCCAATCAATAGTGTCATCCTGATTTTGGGTGGTTGAAAAATGACGTATTTCGCCAGGCAAAATGCGTTCAGTATGCTCAAAAACATCATCCGTTGAAGGGGTGTCGATCATACGAAGAAAACGGCCAAAATAAGCACGATTGACGGCACGATGTCGCGTATGTTCGGTATGCAGTTCCGGACTTGACGTGACCGTTATGCCGCCATCCTCATGGTGTATGAGCATGAGAGGAATAAATCCGAATTTATCGCGAAAAACACAGAGTTTGCCAGTATGAGGTTGCCAAATGATTCCAGCACATATACCCAGTTTGTCTATGAAACGGTCAGGATATTTACGGAATTCTCTAAGTACTCTGTCAGCAGAATCTGTTCTTGAAAGCAGAATAATCCAGGAGGTTTTATCACTTTTGATTACAACAGGCCATGAACCACTTTGTTGGCATATTCCCAAAGATAGACGATGATTTTGTGCGATGTATGACCAAGAAGCAGGGAGAGATAGAGTTGAAAATGCAATATCAGGCATTTGTTAACTAGGGTGAGAGTCGTTTACTAATATTGAAGATAGCTATTTAAAAATGCTCGATAAGTCACAGTCGGCACTTCAAATAAGCTGCAGTTGGCACACTGGGATTAACTGCATCAGACAATGAGTAAAAAGCCGGAACAATACGAGCAAATGGATTTGAAGTATATTCCAGTGATCACTACCCATTGCAGAACGCGATTCCAATACATATTAAGTTTTAAGTTTGCAGTCTACTTTTGTGCATAGACGATTCATAGATTTTGAGTAAAAGGTGTTCTTGAATTTATGTCGTTATAGTGAAAGAGGTTGCATGTGCTCAATATTTATGGGGTCGAGCGTATTGTCTGCTTTTGACACATACATTGGTGAATCACGAGTTTGAGTTTGTTTAGTTGTATGCTGCAGTCCGTAAAATTTGCAGATTGCGTCCCCATTATCCATTGGGTTCCCCCTCCCCCGCCGTCCGACCGCCACCTGAGGCTCTGCACACCCACACGGGCATACACCTGTCCCCTGGCGGCCTCACATCGCAAGAAAAAAGTCGTCATTCTCGCGACTGTGGCCGCTTTCGTCGGTATTGCCGTGTTCGCACGGGCATGCGGACGCCGTACTCATGTATGCCGAAAGCCGTCTCGTCAGCGCAGATTTCGGCGCATAATTACGCTATGTAGTTGCTCCGCGAATTGCGGCAGCTGTTCAAATTTGAGGGGGGAGCGCGCGAACTTGCCA
>JAGBXG010000281.1 GCA_017629415.1 Pseudomonadota bacterium
AAGCGGGGCTCCGCCCCGCAACGCCCCAGCCTCCCCAAGCCAATAGCTTAAAAACAACACCCTACTACCTGCTGTTCACCCCCAAAAACCAAGACGCAGATCATACGCAACCCGCAAAACAACAGGCGTTCCTCTACATTCATAACCCTCAATCCGCCCCAGAAACCGTCAGTCTTGCCCTGCAAATCGGCACCCCCCATACCCCCATGCCATACAGCATCACCATGGCCAAATCACACGAATGCACTGACGACCAAGAAACAGCATCGCAAATCCTCGACCTCAGAAATATCGAACAAACACAATCCCATTTCGAATCCCCAGTATGGATATGTCATCACCAAGACCTGCACATTCAACCCTTGCTACCCCCAAATACCCCACTCATCAGAGCCAAAACTCAAGCCTATTTCCTCTCTGACACAACCGTCAGAAACGATGACTTCCAATTTGCCTCATATTTACAAAATGAAAACGATCCCGAATCCCGTCATTTCATCATAGAAAATGCACAAACAGATATCCCACTTTGGACACCGCAAACCCATATCAACACTCGTACGCTGAAAAAGCCCATCACCGCAGAATCGCACTTGCACGCCAGAGCCAACGGCACATACAACGGTTTCCAAATTCTCCACGTCCAGCTCAATGAAGATAGCTCAGACAACACCAGCGAATCCCAAAAACAAAATCAAAAGACGCAAAACGAACAGAAAAAAGACCAAAAGGATAACGCCAATAAACAAAACACCCCAAACAAGTCGCCCGAAAAGCCCTCCGAAACACCTGCCGCCCCCAAAGGCCCCGGCACGGACACCCAAGGCGATGAATCTACGCCGGACGAAAACCAACCAAACGGCAAAGCCTCAAAATTAGACCTCAAAGAATACGAAAAAGACAATATCGATGCCCTGCTCGATGCCATCGAAAATGGCAATTTTTATGTCCCGCTTTCGGGCAACAAAAAAAATACACAAACCGACAAACCCTGGTAACCAACAAGGTATGCCATGCCCCACCCCCAGCATACGCAAAGGACTTTTGGGGCTCCGCACCAAACCACACCGCGAGGCTAAGCCCCTTGGAACCCACGATAGATTGAGCGTTTTCGTGGATAATACAGGCACTGTTAACTTGTGTTCGGGAGCCAAAATGCCCCTGGTTCCCATTCCGCTTTCCATAACGTACCACCAGTGATTTGCGGCTTTGCGTACACCATAGCCCCAAACCACGCCAAAAAGTTGCACACCTTAGCCCCCATCGAATTGACAAAAAACTCTTTTCAAATACCGCTCACTACACATAAAACCCGGCGAAGCGTATGGAGGCCGAAAATCGGCCGACATAGCGAAGCCAATGCCCGGCGTATCGGGCCTTAAAGCCCGAAAGACGGGCTCACCAAATACAAACAATATTTTTCATTTACCTCAATAGCATGCGCATCACACATACAATGGAGTCACCATGTTCAAGCGCAGTATTTACGTTATCATTTCTTCACTGATCGCAGCTTCTGCCGCATGGGCTTGGACACAAGATGCCACTCTGCCCAACTTTTTTCAGCCCGCAGCTTCCCAACATAACGTACCGCCCCCCCCCAAACCAAACCGCGAAATTCTCAATTATCATCATGTCATTCTTTCGACACTTCAGGCCGATGACACGATTGTCAATTCAGAACTCCAATTGCTGGCCGCCAACGACGCCGTCCGGGCACCGCTTGCACATACGGACGAAAAAGACGAATTCAAACAAAGTGCCATCGATAAAGCTTTCAAAACACTGACAGAAGATAAAACACTCCAAACCGCCCTTGTCCGTGCGCTCATTAACGTGAATACCAGCGAAATCATCGCTGCCAATTCACCCGAAACAGCAGCAGCTTTACTCCAATCCTTACAGCCTGCTGAAGGCAAACTCCAGAATACCGGAAGCATCCACCGCATCCAGGATGGCATGCATACACGCATTGCATGGCACTGCCTCAATGAAGAGGCCACTTACTGCATGCTCGTGCAGCTCCCCATTACCATCACATTGCCAGAACATATCCAATGCACAGCTGCCAACAATATTTTCGTCACATGTACCCAAGGTCATGTCGATACCGCTGCGCTTTTCAACGTTCAAAACTGCCCCATCACCACCGATCGAAAAGCAGTGCTTGATGAAATCATGCAGCAAACCATTTTAGAAGGCACTTTTGAAGTCAACACTCAAACATATGAATTTAAAAAATCAAACACCAGTGACGGCTATACGGTTGCAACTGTCGTATCCATTCCCAAAGCAGTACCAGCTCCTGTCATCGATAACGAAAGCCTCGAAAACTGGACAATACCACAGTCTTTCGGCATCGCTGGCGGCGCCTTCGCACTGATGGCACTGCTCGGATGGCTCTGTGTCCGTAGACGTGAAGATAAAAACTCGAAAACCCCCACGCTCAGCCATGAAACACTCAACACCATCAAAGAAGAATGCGCCAAAGCCAAAGCTGAAAAAGAAAGCCTGAAAAAACAGCTCGAAACACTGGAAACCAACCACTCAGGCCATGAATCCAAAATTAAAGACCTCGAAACACAGCTCGACTTTGCCAAAAAAGCTTATAAAAAAGAACAAATCACACGCATGTCATTAGAGCAGGAAAAACAACAGCTCGAAGATGCACTGGCTTCCAGCAAAATTTCACAGCATACCGCCATTGAAAATATCTCGCATTTTGCCGACCATTCCGCCAGCCTCTCAGATATCCCTAAACTCTACGACAACCAGGAAAACAAAGACGGAAACTTCAACCGCATCACAGCACCGGCCAAACCTGAACAGCTCGAAGCGCTCGCCTCGGAAAAATCCCAATCCTTCTTCGATGCGCTGACCGATGATACCTGGGATGATATTGCCGATTCATTTGACTCCATCTTCACTCCCAATCGCAAGACTGAAGATGCCCCCAAAACCCCACAACACATCAGCACATCTATGCTGACCAACGAACCTATCGACAACCATAACGATATCAGCACCAGCTTTATTAACAGCCTCAGCACATCAGATACCCGCGTTGTCGAAGGAAACGAACCTGAAAAAGCGAAACCGATAATCCGCAAATCAACACCATCTATCAGTGCCGCGCCCGCAGTGTCTAAATCCATTCCGACACTCAATGCCGTCAGCAAAAACAGCATCAACGGTGTAGCCGCCATTCAAGGCACCGCCGAA
>JAGBXG010000282.1 GCA_017629415.1 Pseudomonadota bacterium
ATTCGCCATATATCGACCGGCGCGGTATCCCCAAACGTTCGCTGAGCATATCGCGCAGTTCGGATTTCGGAATTTCACGAACACGCCCTTTATAACCGCCAGTCTCCAAAAGACAGCTGCCAGGGGCACAATGAAAGTTTTGGCCCGCTGTGGCATCCAGAAACTCGACATACGAAAATGCGGGTCCCATCAGATGAACGGGGGCTTCATCGGCTGCCGCTTGCTTGAGGGCAGCCGAAAGACCTGCTACATCCAAACCCGATGACATGCTGAAAAAATGTCCGGAACCTTCAGACCCCAAAATCCGCATCAATTCGTCGATCATATACCCCAGAGAGGAATGCGGATTATCTTGAGAAGAAGGCATGAGGGAGAAAACGCGTGATTTGGGATGAAGCGCACCAGATACAAGTGTCGTGAATGTATACACGATAGAACGAAGCATCAGACCTGGATCGCGGAACTTGTGAATGCTGCGAACGCCTTCTGTCGTTCCGCTGGAATAGAATTCTGCAGTCACAAGGTTCGCGTCAAACGGACAAATATCCGCACGCTTGAAACTTTCCACCGGTAACGGCGGATAGTCCAATAGCGTTGTTCCTCGCGTTTCACGGCCGTGCAGCCGGCAGTAACGCCCATAAAGCGGATGATATTGCCGCTGATATTCCAGCAAATCTATTGCCAGATTTATGGGACGCGGTTCCAGGCCGGACGGACTCCCCATGCTGACCCATCGGTCATGAGCAAACAGGAAGTCCGATATTTGTTTAAACAAATCTATGCGCGCATTTTCCATCATGACTGTACTAACTTCTGAAGCGCATCGCCAATACGTGCCACACCTTTGCGGATAGTGGCTTCATCCAATGCGAAGGAAAGACGGAGATATCCCGGCGCGCCGAATGCACTGCCCGGAACGGTTGCCACATGGCCTTCTTCTAGAATATATTTGGCCAAATCGACATCATCCTCAATCCAATACATACCGTGTTCAATGCAACAGAACTTTTTGCAGTTCAGGAACACATAAAAGGCACCTTTCGGAGCCAGACATGAAACGCCATCAATCTTAGAAACACATTCTAACGTGACATTACGGCGGTGTTCAAAGGTTTCGCGCATGTTTTCAATCACAGCTTTTTCCAGTCTCAGGGCTTCTAAAGCACCCGCTTGGGCAAAACTGACTGCATTCGAGGTCGAATGGCTTTGAATATTGCTCATGGCTTTGATGCGTTCGGCATCTGCAATGGCAAAACCAAGACGCCACCCTGTCATGGCAAAGCTCTTGGAAAAACCGCCCGTTACAATCACGCGAGGCTTCAAATCAGGGGCAATGCGCGTCAGCTCGACGTGTTTGAAGTTTTCGTAGGTCAGCTGGGCATAAATGTTATCCCAAATCACATGAACATCGGGATGACGGCGCAAAACTTCGGCAATTGCTGTGAGTGCGGCTTCATCATATGCCTGTCCCGTCGGGTTTGACGGAGAATTGAGAATGAGCAGCGAAGGATTAAATTTTGTGATGGCGGCTTCGAGCATTTGCGGAGTCATCAGGAAGCCATCCGATTCATCGGTTTCGATATATTCCACACGACCGCCGGCCAGATGTACCATTGCCGGATATGAAAGCCAATATGGTGTCGGAATGAGTACCGTGTCGCATGCATCGATCAAAGACATAATGGCATTGTAAATAACCTGTTTGCCGCCGACACTTACCATCACTTGATCGGGCGTCGTTTCAACACCAAATTCCTTGGAATACCATTTGGCAATTTCTGCGCGCAGGGCAGGAATACCGGCAACTGGCGTATATTTTGTCATGCCTTTGTCAAGCGCGGTTTTGGCCGCTTCAATCACTTGCTGCGGCGTATTAAAATCAGGTTCGCCTGCACCAAAACTGACAATATCCAATCCTTCTGCCTTCATCGCAGCCGCTTTCGCTGTAATGGCTAACGTCAATGAGGCTTGTACCTGACTTAATCTTTGTGCTTTTTTCATATTCTTAAACTTCCTGTTTTTCATGCCTTTTCATGGCAATCGCTGCTGAATAAATTGCCCGGTGCTACCCAATCTGTCCGATTCTTTCACAGGGGGCAAAATATTATCTGCTACATGATAATCAAACGCAATTCAACTTTGTGCCGTTTGGATACTTGAATCGTTGTTTTTTTTGTCAGGGGGCAACGCCCCCTGCGGCGCTATTTGCTTCGCAAATACGCGCCTACCCCCATGCCGGGCACGGCGTACGCAAAGTCACAAAAGACTTACGAAGTGGTATGTCGCGGGGACGAAAAATGGGGGAGCGGGTCCCCATTTTTCCAAAAAA
>JAGBXG010000283.1 GCA_017629415.1 Pseudomonadota bacterium
CTGTGGGATAGTATTCAAACAGAATGGCGATGACACGAGCCAGAATATCGGTTCTGTCGTGTTGATTGAAAACCTTGATAAGCGGATAAAGGGCATCGACGAGTCCGCTGGCTTCGATGGCAAACAGAACGTCGGCGTTGACATTTAAACAAGGGTGACCGGATCGGCAGGTGGCAACATTGAGATCAAATCGATAACTGTCGCTTTGAGACGAAATGATGGGCGTATTGAATAGGCGTGTCACTTCAGCAGTAGTAGGATTGATCGACAGTTTGATGTCAAACAGATTGTTGCACAGCATAGTTAGGAAGCCGGCGACTGTTGTGCCGTCATCTTGGAACAGTGTCGAGAGATCCATGAAGGTGGGGCTCAGGTGATCGACGAGATGCAAGTCTCCGGTGATCGTTTTGAGATAGGCTTCGGCCAGATTGTCAAAGGATATCAGCGTACCGATGGCTTGAGCGATATTCGTAAAATTCGATTCTCCGAATGTCAGGTGTTCTGCATGGACTTCGTAGGGGGTTTCAGAAGTTTCCCACATGAGGTTTGTCACGCGCTGAAACAGAGAGCGATTTTCTTCGGATTCAGGCAGATCGTGTGCCATGGGGGTTGTTCCCAAGATTTCCTCGATGGGACAAGCGCGAATGCAATCCATGCGTTCAAAGGTGCCGACTTCGTATTGGGTATCGCATGTTTGGAAACAGGCTTCATATTGACTGTTTTTATCGTATGCGATGAATGGTTTTTTGAGTTCGGCAAGTTCCGCGAGATATGGGGCAATGCGAGCCGCGCGAGGGTCATCGAGCGCCATGAAAAGGTCTTCGAGCAGGCCGGGCGTTTGGGCAATTTGAAGGAGTTCAGGCATCAGACGATCGATCAGATTGTTGTCGGCAGAAAAATTTGACGGTGTTTCATCCCAGATATCGATAATGGTATCCAAGTCATGAATGAGGCGTGCAATCACATCTTCATTGTTTCGGATGAGTTGCACAATGGCTTCGAAATTGGGGCCAACAGAATCGTGATCAAGGGTTGTGATCAGTGCAGCAAGCAGTTGCGCCACGCCGGAATCCCGCGAGTATCCCGTAAATGTGCCGTCTTCATCAATAAAACTTTGCGGGGTGCCCAGCAATGTCTGGAAAGCTCGCAGGGCCTCATCGGCGGTATTGTCTAAAAACAGGGCATCGCCTTCACGGATGAGGTAAGCCAAAGGTGTTTGCTGCAAATCGTAGGTTTCAAAGACAGGCTGTTGTTGGTATTGCAGTTGTCCGTTCACGAGTTCAAAACCTGCCGGCATGCCGTCCATTTGGAAGGGGGCAACTCGGCTGCCATCTGTGAATTGATAAAATCCTTGGTTATCCTGGGTGGCACTTGCAAGCCATGTTTGTGCAGAAGATAAAAGGCGTGGCAGTCCGCCCGCGTCTAAAGCTGCGGCAATTTGAGGCGTGTAAGCTATGTCAGGTGCAAATCGGACATCTGGTTTTAAAAGCATATCGACGGCGCGGCGGACAAATCGATTGGGATCATCGTTATACTCGAGATCGGCCATGAACAGTGAAAGATCTTTGAACAGTTGGTTTGTTGCATTATGTTCGCCGGTAGTATGCTTTAAAACGAGCTGAAGGAGTTCCTCAGTGATACCCATTAAATTATCATAGGCAAAGGTCAGTCCGATAATGTTAGCATTCTCGGGATGTGCCAGCAGACGCGGGCCGCCCCAAATGTATGCCAGTCCCTCAATGGCTTCGGGGCTGTTTCGGAAATCATCCATGATGACGGCGGTTTTACGCAGTGCTGCCGGATAAAGCAGATTTTCGTAAAGCGGTACAATATTGACAAAAACCTGGTTAATTTCTTCCAATTCATGGGCAGGGGCTGTTTTATCTACAGCATCGATGAAATTATCGCGCTGCGCGGCAAAAGCCGATAAAAACTCTGGTGAGCTGTGTTCAGCCGAATACACGGAATTATCATAGACAATGTTATACAATTCTGTGCCGAATGTGCCGCGATCGCGCACTTCACGTTCTGGGCGGATATCTTCCAAACACCCTTGCGTCATCATTCCGCAACAAATAGCAGATATAAGAAAGGATATTTTGGCGGTTTTGTTTTGTTTGAAATTAAATTTCATAAATCACCAGGTTTTTAAAATTTTGGTTTTAACGCATTGCGTTATCTGAAATAATATTCCAGATATAATGTACATGCCCACCTTTCAAGGATAAATCAAGTCATTTTTTAAACTGTTCTAATCGTTGCATTTCGGCATCTGTTCTTAAAGATTTTGTATTTTCTTTAGAATATTCCCAAAATTGAATTCAATATCTTCGTGGAATTGGGATGTTTTGAGGTTTAAAAATCGTTAAACTGCGTCAGTGACATCATGATTTGCCATGGTTTGTCATGATTTGCGTTATTTTTACGACAAAATTGGATTCGATATGTCTCATAAGGTTCATCATTACGAAGAAGGGCAGAATTCATACGATATTCGTCCGATGGAAATTGGGGATTTGGCGGCAGTTTTTTACCTTGGGGAACGGCTTTTTACAGCCGATAAATGGCCGGCACTTTATCGGACTTGGGATGAATTCGAAGTGGTCTCTTTTTTTGCATCGGATACAGAGACTTGTTTTGTTGCCACGCGCAAGGAACGAATTATTGGATTTGCGCTTGGGAATATCATTGAAAAAGAAAAAACAGCCTGGCGTTATGGTTATTGTGTATGGCTTGGTGTTGATCCCAACATTGAGAGATGTGGTGTAGGTTCTGCACTTTTTGAAGCCATGAAAGATAAATTTATTGCTTTAGGTGCCCGTATGATTCTTGTCGATACGGATGCGAATAATACTCCGGCGATTCAATTTTTTAAGAAGCGCGGCTTTAATCACGAAAATAAACATGTTTATCTTTCAATGAATTTGACTCATTGTCCGGAATATATACAAAGAAAGAAGAAATAATCGTCGATTGATTTTGGAATTTTTATGGCTTGATATTCCGTGTGTTGTTGAAAAATTATGAAACGTTCTGCTTTTATTTTTGTCATTATTTTATTGTTTTCTGGCTGTCAGGAGGGGATTTACAATCGGTTAAGCTGTGATGAAAGTCTTTATCAGCCCGAGTGTTTGGATGACTCACATTATATGATGTGTTTGAATCATAAATTGACGGTTGTTTCATGTCCCGAAAATGCCCGGTGTGATGTTCAAAGTGTTTCGTGCAAAACAGATAACGTGTGTCAAACGGCTGTTTGTCAAGATACACAAACATTATTGGAATGCCAAAATGGTCAAACGGTAGAAGTGCATTGTTCTTACGGTTGTGCTCAAGGTCAATGCCGTAAGGATAATGTTTTGGGCTGTATTGCAGATCAATGTCGAGATGGGCAAACTTTATTGAAATGTATGGATGGCGAAATTCATACTTATATTTGTCCTTTGGGCTGTGAAAATAATGCCTGTATTGAAAGCAGTGCGTCCTGTGTATCAAGTGTTTGCCTTGATGATAAACGATGGCTGCAATGTGAACAAGGAAAGGGCAAAACCAGGGTTTGTCCGGCCGGGTGTGCGGAGAATTCCTGTATTACGCTTGATCCTTGTCAGCATATAACTTGTGACCAAGGCATTTGTGAGCGCGGTGTATGTGTGACCGATGCTATGGCTGAAATTCAGGCAGGAAGCACGTGTGATTATGCAACATTCCAGGAGTTTTGCCGGCAAGATGCCGCCGTTTATTGTCATCAAGGCATGGTTGTCGAAGAAAGCTGTCCCCAAGGTTGTTCTATTGTCGATATTTGGGGCACATCCATGGCATTTTGCACAGGCGATACTTCGGACTGTACAACTCCAAATCAACCTTTTTCATATTGTCAGCATTATGATGATGGTACACAAGCTTTCGATTATGAAAGTTTAGAACGTTGTGTGATCAATTCTGAAGGTCAATATACGCGTTTAGATATGGCGGATATCGGTATTATGGATACGTGTGATGATTTGGGGTGTGATTCAGCAAAGCAGCATTGTCAAACACCGATTGCACCGCTTGTCTGTGCATTTGAAACATCATGTGATGGGGAAGTTTTTCAATTTTGTCAGGAGACTTTTTTAGGGGTTTGGGCAGGCAATGAAGATTGTTCAGAACAAGATATGACATGTGGCTGGATGGAAGGCAATGCTGCATGCCGTATCTCCTGCGACACACCGGAAACTTCGAAAACTTATTGCCAAACCATAGACAGTCAATCTTATCAAGTGCATTCGGTATGTACAATGGGCGATGACTTACAAGCTTATGAAGTCATGACATATACGGCATGTCCACATGGCTGTGATGAGACAACTTCCGAATGTATCAAGCTGACAGAAACAGAAGGGCAAAGATGTGCAGCTGAAGAATTTTCAGATCGTTGTGAAAATGATGTCGCTATTTTATGTATCGACGGCATCATAGAAGCTGAAAATTGTGCCGAACTGGGTGAAAATTATACTTGTCGCATTGCACCTAATGGCAAACGTCAATGCATTGAAAAATGTACAGAACCTGATCATATCAAAACGCAATGTGAAACTGTGGGTGCTTGGGATGTGACCTATACTTACCAATGTACAGAAACCGAAAATAATATTTATTATTATTTGTTAAAAGATTATGAGATTTGTTCTGGACATTGTAATGCAACATCAGACGCATGTCTTAAATTGCTGCCCGAAGAAGGAGAATTTTGCGATAGTTTTGAGTTTTCTCCGTATTGTTCCGATAATATTCTGGGTTATTGTGAGGATAATTCAATTTTTGCTACGGATTGTGCGGCATCGGGTGCTGTTTGTGAAACGATTGATGGCACTGCAGATTGTTATGCCGGTTATGATATTTGTGACAATGTCGGCGCAATCGATACTTATTGTATGGAAACAGATTGGTATGGAGCTGTGACATATCATTATATCTGTTCTACGGCCGATTCTGGTATATCTTATTGGGCATTAACCCATCTTGAACAGTGCCGTAATGGTTATGGTGCATGTAATACTGAGGGGACAGCCTGTGAATAAACAGGGATATTAGAACATAGAGGTTCTATTTCCCCTTTAAACGTTAGCAATCCATACATGACAAACTTTTCATAAACATCAATTCTATTGTGGGTTCCATGGGGGCATTGCCCTTTGGAACCCATTTCATTTTGACGTTTTTTGCGGGTCAGGATGTTCCGCGCAAAACTGCTGTTTATAATGTAAAGTTATCAGTTGCCTGTGTAATCCCAATGCCAGCATTCTGCCGGATAATTCTTGAACTGATAAGTAGCGGCATTGCTTTTGAGCCATTTGAACAATGCAGATGTATCATTTTCGCGAGCCAATCCGGCAATGTCTGCGGCTTTACCGCTTTGGTGGTTACTGTAGCCAGGTTTGGCTGCGTAGGTGGTATTTCCGTTATTTTGGATAAAGAGTTCGATCTGTCCGCTTTTAGATTCGCCGACACCTTTTGTCGTGCCCATATTGGTCATGCCGCGGAAAGTGCTGTTAGTAGCAATTTTATGTCCTGCATTTTTGGCACCGACAATCATTTTTTCAAATTGTGCAGCTCCGTTTGGACACATGGCACCGCCGCAGCTCAGGCGTGTGGTGCAGTTGGCTTCAAGCTTATAACCTTTGTTAAAGGCAATAGGTTCACGGATGTCATAGACGATCGGTGCGCCCGTGCGAATGGCGTTCCAAGTTTTGGGACCGCAGATACCATCGACTTCAATTTTGCCGCTTGAGTCGCAAAGATTGCGAGAATATTGGTAATACATCAGATATTTCCATGTTGTATTACCGAATGAACTGTCGACGGTCATGGCGGAGACGCCCATAGAAGCGAGATATTTATTCAGATACAGCTGAAGTGTTTTGACGGCTTCTTTGTTGGTTGAGCCTTTTTTGGTCGTTTCGGTGCCTGTGTACGTGGCACCGGCGGGCGCTGTGCTGTCAGCCGATTCAGGTCCGGGCTCTGGCTCGGGCGTGGGCTCGGGCTCAGGCTCAGGCGGGGGTTCGGGGGTGGGTTCAGGATTTTGGGTGCCTGGATCTGTCGCTTGATCTTGGAATGTCGTGTATTTTTGAGAGACATAACCATAATCAGAACCGAAAGAAATTTTCAGCCAATCTCCGGCATCTTCATAAACTTGGATGGTTGTCCCTTGGGAAAGACCGCCGATACGCGGATAATTTGTACCGGGCCCTTGGCGTACATTCAAAGCACCGGCTGTTACTGTTGCTGTGCCAATCGGAGTATTTTGTTTGGCAATCGGCGTGGGACGTTTTATCGCGCTCTTAATAGGCTTGGTGCGTTTGAGCGCACTGGAAGATGCCAGGCGTGTTTGTAATGCTGTCTGTGTTCTGGCCAGCGTTCGGGTTGTCATAAATCCTCCTTTTCAGCGAATTTTATATCATCGACCTCATCAATGCCAATCTTATAAAACTAATGATTTGATACGAAAACGCAAACATTTTAAACACCATGTCTAAAATTTTGCCTTACTGTGTACGCAAAGTTCTTTTGGGGCTCCGCCCCAAACCCCGCCAAGGGGCTGTGCCCCTTGGAACCCGCAATGAATTTGACGTTTTTATGAGTGAGCTTACCCCCTCACGGTGTACGCAAAGTTCTTTTGGGGCTCCGCCCCAAACCCCGCCAAGGGGCTGAGCCCCTTGGAA
>JAGBXG010000038.1 GCA_017629415.1 Pseudomonadota bacterium
GCAATGGGCGGCGGCGCATCGAACTCCTCTTCTTCTGCACGCGTAGGCGCATCTTCAAAGAGGGCGAAACCACGTTCACAACCGGGTCTGTCGTTGGCGAAAAGGTCGGCCATGCTGGGGGTTTCGACTTTGGAAACCACTTTTTTGGCGGCAGGACGCGGAGCACTGCGCCAGGGACGACTGTCAAGAGCGTCCATACGTTCGGCGGGGCTCATATCTTCGTCATCGATAGGTTCATCGGCCACTTCTTCGTCGGCAACATGGGCAGCAGCAAGCGTCGGAGTCGGACCGTTCAAATCAAATTCAGCTTCGCCAATGGAAACATAAACCGTGTAAGGCGTGACGCGGAATTTACCCAGTTCTTCCATTTCCATGCTGTTCTGGAGCTGGGTGATGAGCTGTGTAAACGAATAGCCGCTCAGTTCGCGCAAGGTTTCGGGCTTGCTGACGGCAGAATCGAGTTTGACAGGTTCATTGAGAACGTAAATGCGGAGCAAATGCTCCATCAATTCGACAAGTTCTTCTTTGGAATAACGCTCAAGAGCGGCCTTGATTTCCTGATGCTGAGCTGACGAAGCCATGTGCTAACCTTTGGGAAAGATATAAATAAATATGAATGAATACAAATTTGGGGAAATAACGCGAACCGTAATGACTGAAGGTTTACCAGTAGGCCCCTTCTTTATCATCGGGGTGAATCTGGCAGTCGATGAGAACGGCACCGCGCATATCGGCGCGAACGATATTGGCACCGCGTAAATCGACGCGAATGAGTATGGCATCGGCAAAATTGGCCGCATGAAGATTCGCATTTTTAAGCGATGTATCGATAATCATCGCACGGTTGAAATTGGTTCGCGTCAGAGAGGCATTGCCCATCTTGGGATCCGAGAACGAACACTGCGCAATCAATGCATTTTCAAAATTTGCACCATACAGTTCAGAAGATTGAAACTGCGATTTCACAATTTTGGCACGCGAGAAAGATGCGTTTGAAAGCTGCGTCTCAAAGAAATTGGAATTCTGAATCATACCTTCATTAAACTGACATTCAATGGCTTCACAGTTATTCATATTGAGACCATCGAATTCACAGCCGTGAAGCCGACTGCCACGGAGCGCACTTTCTGTCCACTGAACCGTATTGGCCTCCACCCCGTCAAATAGGAGATTCGGCATGGCAACGCGGTAAATCATGACATTTCGCAGGAAACGATTTTCAAACGATGTGCGCTGCAAGCCAACATTGCGGATAGCAAACCCGTCAATACCGCCGCTGGAAAGCGCTTCCTGGAGGTCCATTTCGGAAGAAATCACATTCTGAAAATCGCTGATAGCTTTTGTTTCTGGAGGCATATTCAATCCAATGAAGACAAAAAAAACGCAAAAACCAACTCCAGATATATTACCGCAGAATGGTTTTGCGTCAACGAAAAAGCCCCTTGGAACCTGCAATACGCACAGCATGCACAAAGTTCTTTTGGGGCTCCGCCCCAAACCCCGCCGGGGCGTTGCCCCGGACCCTACCAAGGGGCTGAGCCCCTTGGAACCTGCAATACGAGGTCAAAGCCCCTTTCCGCTAGAGATGGAGGCGGAGTGCGGCTTGATGAGCGCACATGCCCGACTGGAATGACGACGCTGACGAAGAAAGCGCGCCAAATGGCGAGCAAAAAAAAGCGGAATGGGTTAATCCCCATCCCGCTTTATAAAACGATATGATTTGTCATCATAAATGATGGCCGCCCATTGGCGAACACCTCTTAACTCATTTTCTGAGTTTTACAAATCTTGCTCAAGATGAATGCCACAATAGCACTGCACAGCGAGAGAAGCGCACCGAGTTTGGCGGCATCCTGAAGCTCTCCGGGCGGATAAGCGACACCGGCCACGAACAAGGCAACGGTAAAACCGATACCGGCAACAGAACCGAGCACGAGCAAATCTCTGTAATTCATGCCATCGGGAAGACCGAAGCGCAAAATTTTGGCTGAGAAACCACCGAACAGGAAAATGCCAATACATTTACCCACGATAAGGCTTGTCATGACAACAACAGTGGGGAATCCAGCTGAACTGAGTACAACGCCGGCACTGGCCAAACCGAACAAACCCAGAATGATTTCGGTGGGCACATAGCAAGCTGAAGTCAGACGGTTAAGGGTATCTGTTTTGCCACGCTCATCTTCAGAGTGAACACCGTCGTCTTCTGCGGCATGGGGCATGGTTAAGACGATGGGGATAAATCCAAGCGAGGTGTGAATACCGGCCATACCGAACGAGAACCAGGACACGAGCATGAGCAGGAAGTAAGGGATGGGTGACTGAACGCCGAATTTCTTATTTAAAGTAAAGCCGATAGCCATGGCAGCAGCGGTCAGCAGGAACCAAAGCGGCTGAATACTGCCTGTTCCATAGAAGAGTGCAATAATGACGAGGCCGACGGCATCGTCTGCAATAGCCAAGAGGAGCAAGAAAGGTACGGCTGGATGACGTCCGCCAAAGATCAAACGGGCAACCATAGCACTGAATGCGATATCTGTAGCCGTGGGAATAGCCCACCCACGACTAAAATCAACTGCACCTGCTGTGCCAGCAGCGGCTGCCTGGGAAATGGCGGGATCTGCTGTCCAATGATAACCGAACGAACCACCGAAAAAATATCCCATCAGACAGAAAACAAAAATCGGTCCGAGTACGCCGCCAGCCGTTGCAATTAACGGTGTTGCAGCATGTCTGGGATTGTGAAGAGCACCGCCCGGGAATGTGGCTTCAAAAACTTCCTTGCCGGCTGCCATAAAGAAGAAAGCCATCAGGAAGTCATTGATCAAATAATGCACGTCAAAATGTCTTACGCCATCTGCTTGTGGCGTCCCGAAGTAGGGGTTGTTCATCCAGTCAAAATGGAGATGAAGCAAATGCTCATACGACCCATGATGTACGTTCGCCCAAACCAAACCGATAACGGCACCGAGGACGAGCAGCAATGAGTTGTCGAGCAGGAATTTCCAAATTTTTTTCATTGATCCCACTCCTGTAAAAGAATATGGCAAAATTGCCTGTTTCAAACAGTCACAAAATGCTTTGTATTCCTGACAAACACGATACAGATACAAAAAAAGGCGAAAGAGTATTTTACTCAATCGCCGTCTTATGCTTCGATAAATTTATCGCATCGTGGATACAAAAAAAGAGCCAGGGATCGGACTCGAACCGATGACCTACGCATTACGAATGCGTCGCTCTACCAACTGAGCTACACTGGCTTAAAAAACTCCGTCGATTGACGGCTATGTAGAAAAGCCAGGGATCGGACTCGAACCGATGACCTACGCATTACGAATGCGTCGCTCTACCAACTGAGCTACACTGGCTTACATGTCGTTCAACAATTTTTATTGTTGAACGGCGCGGCTTATAACAATGTGTTCATATCACGTCAAGTTTTTTCGACATACCATACCGGCATACGTCCCCACGCCATCATGAAGCCAGCTCAGGGGGGGATTTTGCATCTGCCCCAAAATACAGAAAAAATTAAACCCTGACGCTTGAGCCATGTTTTGAATGTTAAAAGAAAGGGATTTCCGTGTCCCCAATGCCTGTCCATGCGGTGCCAAACGACAAATCCCGTCACTGAGCTGAGACACCGCATAAACATTCAACGTGCGCGGCAAAAGCACTGGCGTAAAAGGCGTATCTGCAGGCCAAACAATCACAGCATCATGATTGACATTGGCACGATAAACATCTGCACCATCAAGCTGCGTCATGCGCAATGCACTGTTTTTTGCCGCCATTTCGGAAAGCGACGGCGGTATTTCCGGCAAGGCAGATGCCACCAAATCCAGAGCCGGCAAAAGCTTGCCGACAATCCGATCCATATCTCCAGCGGCTGGATTTTCGACAAACAGACATTTGGGCGACAAACAACCTGTCTGATCCCAAACCGAGACATCAAGGGCCAAATTTGTCCATTCGGTTTCGGTCATTTCCCGAATATCTTCTGCCGTCAATACAACGCACGACAAACGGTGTCCGTGCGGAATCAACACTGGTTTTAAGGCATTGTCCAAACGGTCCAGCAAACTTTGATAATGCGCAATCGTACTGTCGGAACCGCAAATATTAATCCAATCGTGTTTGGCCAACTGCGCCATCATCCAGTCATCGTCATGAGAAGCCGGAAGCACTGTCCAACGTTGTGCCAAAAGCGGTGCATGACGTTCAACATAGCCATGCAAAGCCTCAAACAATGGAGCCAAATTCGAAGATGGCCGCTGAACGACATGAACCGGCAACATTAACATTAAAATGACATCCTGGAATGATGCACTTGGCACTGTCGAAGCCGAAACCAACATCACAGATGGCAATTTTTGGCCATCCTCTGCTTTGGTGCGAAGCCCAATGCCTGCCGTTTTTAAAATTTCACAGCGTTTTTCAAGTTCCAAATCTGCTGACATGAGCATCAGCGCTTGTTCATCCGAAAGTTCCGGCAATTCCTGACGGCAAAATGCCAGGATACCGGCCTCATGCCACTGTTCTGCCAGACGTTCAAATCCCCAGCACAACATTTGCTCCGAATAACCAGCTTGCGCCGCAAAAGGAGACACTAATACCGAAATTTCATCGAGATGAATGAGATTTTTCATAGCTTAAGTTTGGGACTTGGAATAACAAAGC
>JAGBXG010000284.1 GCA_017629415.1 Pseudomonadota bacterium
CAGCTTCTATTTTATTGGCTCGCACTATTGCTTAATTTCTCTCTCATTTTCGGTTTTCATCGGTGCTGCGAACTGTTTTTCAGCCCGTCGGCGAGGGCGGCTTATACGCGTGTCGGATAGGTTCGTCAAATTTTATTTTTTAAAAATATGATTTTTTTTTGTGGGGCTTTGCCCCGGACCCCACCAAAGGGGCTGAATCCCTTTGGAATCCCGCAATAGGGACTTATGTTTTGCGTAAGTTGAACATTTCGTATTTGCTGATGTTTTGGGGCGAATTGGGACCCTGTATCCCATTCCGCTTGGGCGTGTTTTAACAATTCGTGTTTCCTGACGGTTTTTTGCCGGCATTTGGATGCAGTTTCGAGGATTTAAGGCATGAAATTTGGGAGCGGCAAGCGCCGTGACTGAGCTGAATGACGAAGTCGATGCAGAAAGCCTAATGGCGAGCAAAAAGGCTTGAGATAGGGCAAAATAAAAAAAGCGCGCTGTATTGCTGTCAAGCAATAGGCGCGCTGATGCGCGGCGTATCGAAGATAGCCGCGCCTTCAAAATGATAGCGTTTTTAAACCGTTTTATTCGCAAGTATGCTGTTGGGTGCAAGTTTTGCCGGCCGGGCAGCCTTCGTAGGTACCATCTGCTTTTCGGATGCATTCGACACAGACGTGATAGCGGCAAATCAGTCCGGCACCGCAGTCTGCATCGGCTTGACATTGATCTTTGCAGCACATGACACCGCCTTGTTGATCGGGCAGAGATTTGACGATATCGCGGGCTTCTTGGAGACCGCTGGAATCTTTGCCGCAGTCCCAGGCCGGTGCGTATGTTTTGTCGTTCAATGCCGAGAAATAATCGATGGAATGGCCGATGCCGCCGCCTGCGCAATAACCGCTGTTGTTGGTACAGCTGACGGTGCCGTTTGCATTGCGTTTGCATCCGCATGAATTGCGAAGTGCGTCGCAAAGATTGTGGCTGGAAAGTTTGAGCGGATCGCATTCACTGCCTGTTGCATAGCAGCCGAAATTACCGCATCCGAAGATGTCGTTCATGTTGAGGGGCACGCCGACGGTGTCGGGATCGCATTGCAAACTTCCGGTTGACGATGTGCGCGTGATGAACAAGGCCGGCTCATTGGCATTGACACCATCGAGAATGCCGTCACAGCCGTAGTCGGAGCGCGTCATGACATCGCCGCGTCCCAGGCAGACATGCCAGCCTTCGGCGCACAAGTCTTCCAGATTGCACCCTGTGCCTTCGCTGTTGGTGCCTGTATTGCCGGATTTACGTTCACAGGCAGGCACATTGTGATGAATGCCGGGCACTGTCCATGCACCTCCACAAGCCGCCAGATTGTTGAATCGAATCAGGTCGGTAAAGCCCTCGCGAGTACCGTCTGAACAGCCGACAATTTCGGGGACGGGGGCGCATGTGCCGTTGGCGCATTGTTCGCCGAGCTTGCAACGGTTGCCTTTTTCTTCTTCTAAGGCACAGACGCCTTTGGCACCGCATCGATAGAAATCTTTGTTGCCGTTGACTTCACAGCCATTGAGCACGTCTTTGTCGCAGTCGGCGTAGCCTTCATGACAGCTTGTGATGACGCAGGCATTGGATTGGCATTCGGCACTTTCTACATTCAGGAAGCCGGCGCATTGTTCATTGGTGTGGCATTTGCCGATGGGAGGATTGGAAACTTCACAGCCATTTTCGGCATTGTTGTCGGCATCGACGTACCATTCTGCGCATGTGTTGCATGTGCTCCAATGTTTCTCGGCAAGATTGATACAATCACTGCCGCATTGAACCTGATTTTCCGGGCATTCGAGAGGGATGGATAAATCGAGTTCACAGCCATTTTCAGCATTGCCGTCTTTGTCTTCAAAGCCTTCGGCACA
>JAGBXG010000285.1 GCA_017629415.1 Pseudomonadota bacterium
CATTTTGCTTGGAGAACTCTTAACGTTTGTGAATTCTGAGGTTAAAAATATTGGATTTCATTGAGCATGTGATTAAGTTTTGAGATTATCGCCGTTTTTGTGCGGTTTTAGACTGGATTGGGAGAAAATAGTATGTCGAAAGAAAAGATTGCAGCAAAAGGTGCGCATATAGATTCAGATGCTCAGGCTTCAGACAAATTTAAGTCTCGGGCTAACTTAAGATTTCAGTCTAAGGCACGCTGGACAAATTCCTCACAATGGAAAGTGTCGTCTATGTGGAAAGTGTCGTCTGGCGGCGACAGCATGGCATCAATGAACGATGAAATGGCAATGGGCAGTGGGGTAGAACTCGGCGATCCGACATCACAGATGCCGAAAAGCGAAAATATTAAGGGTGTTACTTATCAATATACCACATATATGCCGTCTGTGTCTGATGGCAAACGCATTGACAGTCAAGGGAATATTGTCAAAACCGTCGCAGAAGTGGCACCTATCATGGATTTGGCAAATGCCCCTTGGGTCACTTTACTTTTGTCCTATCTTTCCAAACATAATCAGGACATTTCTCCCCAAGTTATTCATCAGCAGATAACGGCAAAAATAGAACAGCTGGGGGGATTGCAGTGCAATAAAGACCAGTTGAATCAAGCGATTGTTGGGGAACTGGGCCTCAATACCAGTGGAAAATCTCATGTCGTCAATTATATTCATCAAGTGATGACAGATAAACAAATCTATCGACAGCTTTTAGACTATTTGTATGCGCATAATGAAAGAAATGGGATAACTCAGGAGATGCTCAGTCATAGCCTGGACAATAACGCTTTTCATACAGACAATACGCTGAATGATGCCAAATTGCTTGCTGTGATTAAAAGTTTGAACCTGAATACAGGCGGTCGTCCAAATATTTTGGAATATATTCGGAATAATCCGACGACATTTGTACCGAAACAAGAGGTGAATGAACGGGAATTAAAACTGTTCCAAACGATTATTCGTTATCTTCAAAAAAGGAATCCCGAGATAACAAAGGATCAGCTCGAGTATTCATTGCATCTGAGTGCATTTGACAAAAACGGCAGTTTTACGAAAGACAAACTGAATGAGACGATTGCCGCCATGCATTTGAAAACTGGCAAAGTGCAAGACGTTGTCAGTTACGTCAATAAGTTTATGTGCGATGAGCCATCTCGTGCGAGGGTTGAACAGCCGGAAGCGGACAATAAGATTCGCCTTGATCGCTATAAAACGACCGGTAAAGTCGAAAAGAATCCAGCTGTGAAGCCGACATTATCCGAATTGGCTCAGCAAGATCCATCAGGTAAGCTTGTCACCAGGGTGGAAGGCGATCTTCAGAACCCCAATATTCTGCATAAAATCATTCCGAATAACCTGTTTATCGATAAAAAACCACATTTGGAAGATGTTCATCAAGGCAATATCGGCGATTGTTATTTCCTTGCAGCGCTTTTGCAGGTCATCAAACGCGATCCGCAGACGATTATCAATATGATGAAGGTCAATGGTTCAACAGTTACGACGACATTTTACCATCGAAAAACAGTTAAACGCGGTTTTTTGGGGATTGGAAAAAAACGCGAATGGGTAGCTCAAGATATCACGGTGAATTTTGGTGCTTTGGCGGTCAATAAATCCGCAGAAAGCGATTCTTACATGCCTTATGGTTCTTTATTCCGCATCGCCTATGAGCCCAAAACATCGGTATGGTCAGCCAATATCAATAACATCAATACCATGAGCATCCGTCGTGAAAACATGTATGAAGCAGCCATGTGGCTCAAGTGCATCGAACAAGCTTATATGCTTTTTGCACGTGATTACGGCAAGTATGGCAAGGGGAAAGCCGATGCTTCTAAAAACTTGATGGATGGCATTTCAGGCGGCCATCCTGATGAGTGCATGCACATGTTTTTCGGAAACCAAATTGAGTCCCATAAAACTTATAATACCGTTAACGATGGTAACCGACTGGACGAAAGTTCCATGTATTCCCTGATGAATGCAAAACCTTTGGAAGATGATAAACTCGTTCATGCCAATCGAGGCATTTTGAAGTTATTATATCAATACGCAAGTCAAACTTCAGATAATAGATCGTATACTTTTTTAATGACGGGTGTTTCAAGCTCAGATTCCGCGAAGATGTTTACGCGTTATTCGTCTTTAGCTTGCAAGCAGCTTGACGCAGATCTCAAGCAGAATCCACAATCGGCAGATTTGAGAAAAGCTTCTGAAATTCTCCGTAAGATTTCAGATTTAGCTTATCAGTATTTAAATTTCTCCAAAAATGAGAACTTTGGAGGGAATCGTGAAGGTGAGACAAGCAAACAGCTGACGAACTGCCGTATTAAGATTGATAAACTGTCCCGAGAACTTAAAGCCATTCCTGCCTATCAAGCGCTAAGCTCAAAACATTATAAAACTTTAGAAGAATCTATCGGTATTATTGTCGCAAATGTACGTTCTTCAGAATACGAACGAAAAGATGTCAAAAATCTATTCATATTCAGTAAACATGCTTATAGCATCAATGCAGTAACCCTGTTCGACACCCAAGGCAACCGCATTGAAAATCCTGAACAGTTAAAAACCATCGATTTGGATGCTTCTAAAGTGACATTGGGCAATCCCCATGGAACCAATAAAGCCACCCTTAACGAAGTAGAACAGGCACGAGGCCGCGGTGATTTTGATATTTCATTGCGTTCATACCTGAATCACGCAGGAAGCTTGTACGCCGCAAACTTCAAACTTTCCGAATAACAAAGCATTTTCATATCCTTTGGAACTCGCAATCATGGTGCGTTTTCATAAGTTAAATCCTTCGTATTTTCTGCTGTTTTTTGCCGCAGAATGGATGTAATTTTGAGGAAGGCAGGCATGAAAGGAGGGAGCGTGCCAGCGCACGTGACCGACTGGAATGACGCCGCTGACGAAGAAAACACGCCATTTTTGTCGAGTTTCTTTGGAATGCTGCAATCATAGCGCTTTTGTGGATTGGACGGGTACTGGTTGCTGAGATTTGAGGTCAAATAGCCTTTTATGCTAAAAATGAAGATGGGTGGCACGATATGTGTGCTGTTTTATTTTTATGAATTGAGTTTATCATGAAGTCTCAAATGAAGTGCTATTCTAGTTCAGAAGGAATATCTCAAGTCGTTGACAATATGAGCGAACATTTGACTTGTTTGCTCCATGGTTATGAGTTTGAACGTAAGCTAGGATAAGGCTCGCAAGGTCAAGTGTGGTTGGCCAAACGTAAAAGTGACGGCGGACGTGTGGCTATTAAGTGTCTTAACATTGCTTCTGTAAAAACTTGGAAAAAATATGAGTTGTTCAAGCGTGAAGCCAGTATTCTCCAAAGTTTATGTATAGAAGGTGTTGTACCTTTTTATGAGTATATCGAAGATTTAGAAAACCATCCGCCTTTGGTATGTATTGTTCAGAAGTTTATTGAAGGGCAAACTTTAGCTGATATGCTCAAGGCCAAGCATCGATTTTTGGACGAATCAATTTATGATATCATTGCTCAGGTATTGCGGATTTTACAAAGTCTTCATGAACATCAGCCTCCTGTTATTCATCGCGATATCAAACCCTCAAATTTGATGCTGACTCCGGTAGATAATGGCAAATACAAAGTGACTTTGCTTGATTTTGGGGCGGTAGCCAATCCTCAAATTCAAACAGGAGGTTCGACTGTCGCAGGAACTTTTGGTTATATGCCTCCAGAACAGCTCATGGGTCAGGCACAACCTGGCAGTGATATTTATGCGCTTGCAGCAGTCGCTGTTGAACTGTTGTCTGGAACATCGCCGGCAGATATTGAAGTTTGCGACTTCAGACTCGTCATTGAACCCTATTTGACCCATGTTTCCCCAGAAGTCGTTCAAACATTAAACTTGATGCTTGAACCGTCCGTTCACCATCGTCATTGTGATCATACGGCATTGATAGCGCAATTTGATGCTTTGGCAAACAAAAGGCAGCCGTCTTTTCTCAATTTCTTACGTCAGACCATTCCTAAACTCAATGATGTTAACCATATCTGTCAGCCTGGAAATTATGAGATTTGGCAAAATTTAGATCAAACTCGTATTCCTCCTTTAGAAAAATGCCCTTGTCATTTAAACATAAAGAAAACAAACAAAGCTTTTAAAAATATCACCCATCAATACAATGTAATATTAACATTTTTTATTCCATTCGTTGTTTTTATCATTGTTATGTTCATGGTTTCAAAACTCATGCCTTTGGATGTGTATCTGGAAGAACCAGATGGAGTGGTTGCAATGGCTGTACAGCATGCAATTACTGTCCTGCATTTGTTCGGTTTTGCTGTGGCTGTGACTATCGCCTCCTTTGTGTCAAAAAAACTGAGTTTATACAAAAAGATAGAATTTTCGTCAGATTTGCCTTTAAAACGAATATCGCTTTCGGATTGGAATGATTTGAAGTGTTTATTAGCATCTGGTCAAAAAGTCGTAGGAAAAATTGTTTCAATTCGTTATGTGCGTATGGAAAGTATATATATAAATGCTAATGGTGATTCTAAAAAAGATGGGGAAGACGCCTTGTTTTTTGTTTATGGTATACCTCAATTTGTGGTAAAATATAAGTTTCAATATGGTGATAAAAAGGACTATGAATATTATGGTGAGTTGATAACGCATACCCTCCCGGAAGACCATTATAAAGTTGGAGACCCCATTACTTTAGTTGTGAATTTGGATAATCCAAATTCATATATTTCTGCGATGCCTTACCCTTATCCTTATGGAGATGTCATGAAAAAATATGAAATATTAGATGAACATTTACAGATTTTTAATCTCAATAATACCGAGACGTCATGATTTTAAATCCGCAATATGTAAATATGTAAATGATGTATTTGGCTTCAGACTCTTTGGGGGGGGGCTTTTCGTTTAACAAAATGGCATGTGCATCCGAGATGGCTACTATTCTTGACGCGATCCAAGGAATTCTTGGGTTTGGCTATGGCGAAGGGCATTCTGAGGCGTATCTAGCTAAAAATGTTGACCTGATACTCACTCCCTTTGGATTGGATTTTAGTCAATGAAAAATTATGACAAAAATCTATTCAGATTTAGAAAAATTATCTGTTGAACCAGAGTGGTTTGAACGGACGACAGAATTTCGCATGCAAACTCAAGCCTATTTACAAGATTTGCTGTTACAATATTCAGTCGCATTGACTTGGGATGATATGATCTCGACAACGGCATTGACAAAGGCTGCAAATGTTCAGGTGGATACCGAAGAAATGAGTTGTCTTGACAAAATCTTGGCTTACTTGCGTCTGTTTTCGGAGCTGCGCCTGGCAAAGGTCTTTGTCTTTGTCAATTTAAAGTCTTTTTTAACGCATGAAGAACTGCTATTGCTTTACCGTGAAGCCAGACTTTATAAATACGCATTGCTTTGTTTGGAAAGTCATCATCATGAGAAAATTGAATCTTATGAAAAGATATTATTGTTAGATGAGGATTTGTGTGAAATCATCAATGAACTGAATTAAAACTCAAGCAAAAGTAAGGCGTTTTTGCTCGAAATCACCTACATTCTGCGACAAAAAAAGTCGCATTCACGTAGTGTTAAGTTCACCCAAGGCGGAATGGAATACTGGGACCCATTCCCCCCCCCCCCGAACGTAAGCATTCACGAAAGTGTTAAGTTCACCCAAGGCGGAATGGAATATGGGATCACGGCGTACGCAAAGTCACAAAAGACTTACGAAGTGGTATGTCGCGGGGACGAAAAATGGGGGAGCGGGTCCCCATTTTTCCCAAAAACGCGTGTTATCAGTACCCGGCTCACTTACAAAAACGTCAAATCCATTGCAGGTTCCAAGGGGCTCAGCCCCTTGGCGGGGTGTGGGGCAGCGCCCCACAAAAACCGCAAAAACCCCAGCAAAAAAGCCATGCAAAAAACTCGTCAAAAAAAATCGTACAGCATTTTACGTGGGTATGGTAAAAAGAGCATGCTGTTTGCAAAAAATGACGCGCTGAGTCAGGGCAGACGGTGGCGCGAATGAGGGCCTTATTTTGGGAATATCATAAGGCATAGCGGCATTATTTTTGAGCAAAACGACAGAATTTGAGAGCGACATCTTCAAGGAGGAAGGAAATGACGCTTCAGTGGACGGGGGATTTACATCAGATTGTCGATCATGCAGAGCATGAAGCCTCACGCATGCGTGTGCGAATGAACACAGCATTGCTGCTTCGAAGCATGATTAAATTGAGCGGACCGGCACAAGAAATTTTAGCTGCAGTCGGTGTCAATCTTGAAAAATGCGATTCTGGTATCAAACAGCTTCCATTGCGTCCCGAGCCTGGGGATGCACCGCAACGCGTCTATGATCGTGCCGCCCATGTCTGCAGCAAAACGCGTTCGGATGCCGTCACCTCCACTCAAGTTCTTTTAGCCATTATGGATGAACCATGCATGGGACAGTCTCTCTTGCGCGGTTTACAAATCGATTTGACCAGCATGCGAGCCTTGATCTTTGGGTATATGGAACCCGAAACAGGGGTTTCAGTATGCAATCAGGTACAGCGCAGTATCTCGACATCAATGAATGCAGTGGCTGTACAACGCAAATCCCTGTCATCTCATCGTTCCACAACTTATATCGAGCCTTTGCCGGCCGCCAGTTTTGGTCTGAATGAATCCCATGAAGATGGTCTTCATGCCGTGAACCGTTCACGCCTGATTACGCCCGAAGAAATCGCCAATCTCAAAAAATCCAATATTCAGCCTTCGCTTCCGGGCATAGATGCCCTATCGTCCGCCCATAAACTTCAAAATCTAAAATCTGAGGATGCCAGACGTACGCAATCCTCTGCTTCTGCCAAAACACACAGTGCCAAGGTCAATGCTGCTGCAGAAATCCTTGCGCGCGCCAGCAGCACAGAAAACCGTGTTTCAAGGGCATCTTCCACCTATCGTTCATCTTCGCGAGAAATTCAGCAAGAAACCACCCTTGATTTAGCCAGAAGACTCAAGGAAAAGAAAACAAAGACCTCCGAAGCTCGCCGGGCAAGCCGCGAAATGCCGCGCCCTGCCGAAACCGATGCGGAACAACATAAAACGGCCGCTCCCCAGCCCAAATTGACCGAAGAACAGCCCAAATTGACCAATGAAATGCTGGCCAATCAGGCTGTTGCCGCCATGCTTGGAACTCAGGATATTCCCTCGGATACGTCTGCCAATCCGGTGAAAAGTACAAAAGCTCAAGTTCATACAGCAGAACCAGAAACGCCCAAAGTCCAGACACTTCAAGCCAATCCCTCTGTCAAACAACGTCCTTTGCCGTCCTCCAATCCAATCATTACACGGCAGAATGCCCAGTCACAGAACACATCTGGATCCGTTTATAAACGTAAATCAACGGCTAAACTCCCGGCAGGCTTCAATCCTCTCCTGCTGAATAAGCAAAAATTCCCGACCTTGTGCATGTATGGCAGAAATTTGCTCGCGGAAGCCAACAGCGGCCGCATCGATCCCGTCATCGACCGTGAACGCGAAATCGATCAGCTCATCGATGTCCTGAACAAACGCCGCAGCAACAACCCCATCCTCGTCGGAGAAGCCGGTGTCGGAAAAACCGCCATCATCGAAGGGCTTGCTTTGCGCATGGCACGGCAGGAAGCCCCACGCGGCCTCGAAAATCGCACCATCATTGCCCTCGATTACGGTTCCATCCTGTGCGGTACACAACTGCGCGGCGCTGTACAGGAACGCATCAAAGCCATCAAAAACGAAATCAATGCCGCAGATGGCCATATCATCCTTTTCCTCGATGAAATTCACAGCTGGTTTTCGTCCGGTACAGGCGATCCCAATGCCGATGCCGCTCTTGAACTCAAACTGGCCCTCAGCCGAGGCGAAATCATGTGCATCGGTGCTTCCACACCGCAGGAATTACGCCGTGCCTTCAATGCCGATCCCACCTTCGAACGCCGTTTCGACATCATTGAAGTCAAAGCCCCGGATGCCGAAACCTCTGTACGCATCATCGAACAAGGCATCATCAATCAGTATGCCGCCCATCACGAAGTGTCATACGAACCCGATGCCATCCGCGAAGCCGTCCGCCTCTCCGAACGCTACATTCAAGAACGCGCCCTGCCCGACAAAGCCATCTCCGTTCTGGACCGTGCCGGCAGCATCTGCGAACGCGACGGCGAACACACCGTCACTGCCACACATGTCGCCAAAGTCATCGCCCAAATCGCCGAAGTTCCCGTCGAACGTCTCATGCTGACCGAAAAACAAAAACTCATGCAAATGGAGACAATCCTCGGCGAACGCCTTATCGGACATGAGGAAAATATTCGTCGCATGGCCAATGTCATCCGCAGAAATCACGCCGGTTTCGGCGCACAACGCCCCATCGGAAGCTTTCTCTTCCTCGGCCCCACCGGCGTCGGCAAAACCGAAGCCGCCAAAGTCCTGGCTGATTTCCTCTTCGGTTCGCCCAAAAATATCGTGCGTTTCGACATGAGCGAATACATGGAACAACATTCCGTTGCCAAACTCATCGGCGCACCGGCCGGTTACGTCGGTTTTGACGACGGCGGACTCCTTACCGAAGCCCTGCGCAAACGCCCCTACCAAATCGTGCTCTTTGACGAAATCGAAAAAGCCCATCCC